>MFNZ01000066.1 GCA_001782195.1 Candidatus Levybacteria bacterium RIFCSPHIGHO2_02_FULL_37_13 | reverse complement strand
TTTCTTTTGGCTATAGTAACTACGTTATCGGTTTTTGGTATTTTTATGATATACGACGCGTCGTCGTATGTGGCATTTAGAGATTTTGGCGACAAATATCATTATGTTAAAGATCAATTTGTCTGGTTTTTGCTAGGAGGCTTAGGGCTTCTTTTTTTTACAAAGTTTAACTACCATAAGCTTTATTATCTTTCTTTGCCAATTCTTTTTGTCGCGATAGTTTTGCTTGTTTTAGTACTCATTCCCGGTATCGGAGTGAAACTTCTTGGGGCAAGAAGATGGATAAATTTTGGCGCATTTGTTCTGCAGCCTGCTGAATTTGTCAAATTAGGGCTTGCCATATATCTTTCTTCCTGGATGTCGCACAAAGAAAAGGGAAGATTTCTGGCATTTATTTTGCTTTTAGGACTTGTGATATTTTTAGTCATTCTGCAGCCGGATATGGGAACTGCAATCGTTATTCTTTCGGAAGCGCTTGTTATTTATTTTCTTTCGGGGGGAAATATTTTTTATTTTTTATTCATTATGCCAATATTGGCAGGGTTAGGATATCTTCTCATAATGATTGCCCCGTATCGGGCTGAAAGACTTGCGACTTTTTTTAACTTCAATCAATCCATAGAGTCATCCTCTTATCATGTAAGGCAAATATTAATTGCGTTTGGCTCCGGGGGCTTAACGGGTGTTGGGCTTGGAGAAAGTCTTCAAAAATACGCTTATCTTCCGGAAAGCACAACAGATTCAATTTTTGCAATCGTTGCCGAGGAGTTTGGTTTTATAGGAGCAACTGCTCTGATAGTTTTATTTGTTCTTTTTGTTTGGAGAGGATTTTATATCGCTGTTCACGCAAAGGATAATTTGGGAAAGCTTCTGGCCGGAGGAATTACAACGTTTTTAGGCGTACAAGCGATTATTAATTTAGCGGCCCAGACTGCCCTTGTTCCGTTAACCGGCATCCCACTTCCTTTTATTTCGTATGGAGGCTCCGCTCTTATTGTTGATCTTTGTTCGGTTGGGATACTTTTGAATATATCGAGAAAGAGTTAATGCCAATGTCATTCCGAATTTATTTCGGAATCTCGTTTATTCACAAACAAGATGCTGAAACAAGTTCAGCATGACAATGGGGAAGTACTGATTATGAAACTAATTATTGTCGGCGGTCACCTATCACCTGCTCTTGCAGTAATTGAAGCTTTACAAAAAGATGTAAACGTTTTATTTATTGGAAGAAAGTATGTATTCGAAGGAAGTAAAACTCTTTCTTTGGAATTCAGGACTATAACGAAACGAAAAATTCCATTTGTGAGTATTTCTACCGGAAGGTGGCAGAGAGAATTTACACGATTTACAATTCCATCTCTACTTAAGTTTCCATTCGGGATTCTCCAATCGTTTCTTATTCTTAAGAAGTTTAAACCGGATGTTGTTTTATCTTTTGGCGGATATTTATCCTTACCTGTGGGTATAGCAGCTTTTATCTTGAGAATTCCGATTGTTATTCACGAACAAACATTGGAGGCAGGTATTGCAAACAAAGTTCTCTCGATTTTTGCAAAAACAGTTTGCATTTCCTGGGAAACATCAAGGAAGTATTTCCCAAAATCAAAAGTTATCTTAACGGGAAATCCAATGCGGAAATTCGAAATTCGAAATTCGAAATTCGAAATTAGGAACGATAATGAATTGCCTATTTTATATATTACCGGTGGAAGTTCAGGATCGCATTTCATTAACACATTGGTCGAGGGATGCATCACTCAATTATTGGAGAAGTATGTTGTTATTCACCAAACAGGAGATGCGGAAGTATATAGAGATTTTGATCGTTTACAAAAGCTTTGTGAAGGCTTGCCATCAGAATTAAAGTCAAGATATACAATAACAAAATTTGTTGAGCCGGAAAATGTCGGATCAGTGATAAAGATGGCTGATTTAGTTGTTTCACGCGCCGGAATAAATACAATTACGGAGCTTATTTTGTTAAAAAAACCGTCACTCCTTATTCCTTTGCCTTCATCTCAAAAAAGCGATCAAAATAAAAATGCTTTATACTTAAAAAGTTTGGGACTGGCAGAGATTTTTTATCAAGACTCTCTAAATCCTAGGAAGTTTATAGAAATTTTGATTGAAATGATTGATAATATAGATAGGTATAAGATTCTGAACCAAGTTCAGAATGACAGAAAAATTAAGAATGCGGCTCAAAAAATAATTGAGGCTACTATAGTATGCAAAGAGCACAAGTAAGAACAAGATACATCAGAAAGAAACGGCGTTTTGTTTTTGTTTTAATCTCACTAGCGCTGATAATGCTAATTGGCTTGGCATCGTTACCTTTTTTCGCAAAAAGAGATTTATATATAAGCCCTGTAACTAAAAACAGTGATGATGCAAAAAAGATAGAAACGCTCCTTCGTGATGCTCGGATTTTATTTTTGTCTATTTCCATTGACGAGGATTCTTCTTACAAAGTAAAAATTGAAGGTGGCGGAGAAGTTGTTTTGTCTTTAAAGAAAGATTTGGAAAGGCAAATCACCTCTTTACAACCCATACTAAAACAACTTACAATAGATGGTAAGAAGTTTAATCGTATCGATTTTAGATACGATAAACCGTTAGTTGTCTATGAGTGAAGGGAAGATAGTTGTTGGTGTTGATATAGGCACATCAAAAATTTCAACTCTTATCGCAAGGGTCGATGAGGCGGTAAATGTGCTTGGTATTTCCGAGGTAGTGTCTAAGGGCATCAGAAAAGGACAGATAGTTGATATAAAAGCTGCAGTTGAGGCTATTACTTCATCTTTGGATCAGGCGGAGCGTATGTCCGGCTATTCGATTTCCCGCGTTATTGTGTCAATGGGCGGAAGCCATATCGAGTCGCAGAATTCAAGAGGAGTAGTTGCTGTTGCCGCTCCTTCTTCGGAAATTACACCAAATGATTTAGGGAGAGTAATTGATGCCGCAAGAGCGATATCTTTGTCTTCGACCCGCGAAATAATTCATGTATTGCCTAGAAATTATATAGTTGATGGACAGGAAGGAATAAAAGACCCGATTGGCATGACCGGGGTAAGGCTGGAAGTTGATACGCACATAATAACTGCAAATAGTGTGTCCCTACGGAATCAGGAAAAAGCTTTCTCTCAAATAGGTATTGATGTTGACGGTGTTGTATTTAGCGGCTACGCAAGCAGTCTTTCAACTCTTACAGATACGGAAAAAGAATTGGGAGTAGTAGTTGTAGATATTGGAGCAGGAACAACAGATGTTTGCATTTATGTTGACGGATCGGTTGGGTACTCTGTGGTTTTACCAATCGGAGCAAGGCATATTACGAATGATCTGGCAATAGGGCTTAGAATTTCTTTGGAGAGCGCTGAGAAGATAAAATTATTTTTGTCTAAATCTTTAGAAAAACGTAAAGCTTATGGATCGGAAGTGATTCCGGAAACTAAAAATTCAGACGAGGTAGATATCGGGCTTTTGGGCTTAGCAGAGGAGATTCGTAAGGTTTCTAAAAAAACATTGATAGATGGAATAATTCGGCCAAGGCTCAATGAAATTTTTACATTTGTAGGGCACGAAATTAAGAAAAGCGGTTTCTCCGGGCAAACGCCTTCCGGACTTGTAATTTCGGGCGGAGGGGCGCGTACAATTGGAGCAGTGGATTGCGCAAAAAGAATGTTGGGTATGCCTGTTAGGATTGGTGTACCAACCAATATTAAAGGTTTAATAGATGAGATTTCCGATTCGCCTTACGCAGCAGTTGTTGGGCTTGTTATGTATGGCGCGACACTTGAGACAACTTCGTCTTTGCCTTTTGGTATTTCTTTACCGCAATTTCAATTCTTACGATTTAACAAAATATTTTCCAAAGCGTTTAAATTCATCAAATCCTTCATGCCGTAATAAGTAAAAAGTTAAACTAATTTTCAATTTGAAATTTGAAATTTTCAATGAAATGTTAATAAAGAAATTTTCAAACAATAAATATGGTTTAGAATCCATTTCGTAACCCGTCACTCTGGCTTGCCCAGAGTCTCTAAATGCTAGGAGATTCTGGATGCACCCTTGGGGCTTACCAGAATGACGCAAATAGTTAGGTTTTGAAATAACTTCTAAGAGAAAATTGCAGTAAATACAAAATAGTTTTAAATTTGTAAATTAAACTATTTAAAATTCAATGAAAATTGAAAAATGAAAAATGAAAATTACGGAGTGCCTTGTACTTTTAACTTTGAACTTTTAACTAATGATACGTACTTCAGCCTCTCATTTTAAGATGCGATCCCACAGTTTTTTGATAGGCTAAATTCAGCTCCAGCCTCATTTGCAATTCGTGAGAGTCAATATCCAAATATACACGAGTTATTGTATAATTATAAGGAAGCGTTTGAGATATGAAGCACCCAAAGAAAATTAATGTTCAAGGCATAGAAATTGTAACTTTTGCTCAAAACGAAGCCGATTATATCTCGTTAACTGATATGCTCAAAGCCAAAGATGGTGATTTTTTTATTTCAGATTGGCTAAGAAACAGAAATACTGTTGAATTCTTGGGTATTTGGGAGAAAGTAAATAATCCAAAGTTTAATTATGGCGAATTCGCCATAATTAGGAGCCAAGCTGGCTTGAATAGTTACAAAATCAGCGTTAAGGACTGGGTAAACAAGACTAATGCCATTGGATTAAAAGCCAAGGCGGGCAGATATGGCGGTACGTATGCCCATAAAGATATAGCGTTTGAATTTGGCATGTGGATCAGCCCTGAATTTAAGATATACCTAATCAAAGAATTCCAGCGCCTTAAACAAGAAGAAAGTGAGCGTAAAAAACTCGGTTGGGATTTGAAGCGTAATCTAGCGGCAGTGAATTATCGAATTCACACAGATGCAGTTAAAGAACGTTTGATACCGGCACACGTTTCAAAAAACAAAGCCAGTCTAACCTATGCAAATGAAGCTGATGTGCTGAACGTCGCTCTATTTGGGAAGACTGCCAAAGAATGGCGAGACGAGAATCCAAGCAAAGACGGTAATATTCGTGACCATGCCGATGTAACTCAACTAGTGGTTTTGGCGAATTTGGAAGGAATAAACGCCGAACTTATCCGTCGTGGTCTTCCTCAAGACGAGCGTCTAATGCAGTTGAATGAAATTGCTATTACTCAAATACGGTCACTTGTTGGAAATGCATCTATTAAAAAATTGAGTTAAAGTAATCTCCCTTAGATTGTTTTATCAAGCTTTCTCAGGATCATTCCTAAATACTACACCTCAAGAAGTTCATCATACCATAGAGGATTGCGACCGTTTCTAGAACTTAAGCCTGAGCAATATTACGAACTTTAGCCTTTCATCTACGTAAACGATCCCACAGTTTTTTGATAGGCTAAATTCAGCTCCAGCCCCACCCAGACCTATTTGCAATTTGTTTTGAAAATATTATAAAATAAGGTGCAATGGAAAAGCTTCAAGAGCATCTAAATTCATCAAATCCTTCATGCCGTAGCTTGGGTAAGATTTGAATTAACTGTTTGCCTATTGCTTTTTTATTTTTTGATGTGATAGTATGGTGTCAGTTTTAATATATGTTAATTAAGCCTCAGACAACTAATTTTGCTAAAATCCGCGTTATGGGTATTGGAGGAGGAGGATGCAACGCGTTATCTTCTATGATATCCCAATCGCAAATTCAGGGAGTTGATTTTGTTTCTGTTAATACAGATGCTCAAGCACTTCTTTTGTGCCAGGCAGCTACCAAACTTCAGATTGGAGAAAATCTTACAAAAGGTTTAGGGTCCGGGGGAAATCCGGAAGTCGGAAAACAGGCAGCGGAAGAATCTTATGAAAAGATTAAAAAACTTATCGATGGATCGGATATGATTTTTGTGGCAGCAGGCATGGGAGGAGGAACAGGAACCGGCGCAACACCAATAATCGCAAAAGCTGCAAAAGAGGTTGGCGCATTAACTGTTGCTGTTGTAACCAAGCCGTTTTCGTTTGAAGGGACAAGAAGAATGGTAACAGCGGAAGATGGGATTGCCAATCTTAAAGACAAAGTTGATACGTTAATAGTAATTCCTAATCAAAGAATTTTAGACGTTGTTGATAAAAAGCTGTCATTGGTTGACGCGTTCAGGGTCGCGGATTCGGTACTTTCGCAAGGGGTACAGGGTATATCGGATATTATTACGGTTCCAGGACTTATAAATGTTGATTTTGCAGATGTTAAAGCGATTATGAATAATTCCGGGTCGGCTCTTATGGGAATTGGGACCGGAGTTGGTGAAAATCGAGCTCAAACTGCGGCAAGAAGCGCTATCGCGTCTCCTCTTCTTGAGATATCTATGGAAGGAGCAAGAGGAGTGTTGTTTAATATTACAGGAGGCAGCGACTTAACAATGAGCGAGGTTGATGAGGCGGCAAAAATTATCGCATCAGCCGCGGAGCCGGACGCGAATATTATTTTTGGCGCGACAATTGAGGAGGCAATGAAAGATCAGATAAAAATAACTGTAATTGCAACCGGATTTGACCAAACACGGCAGCCCTTTAGAGAATTTGTCGCTCAGCCAACCGCAGTTGAGGAGGAAGTAAAAGTAGAAGAAAAAGGTGAAGAGCCGCCGGAGGAAGAGAAAGAAGAAGAGAAAAAAGACATCTGGGACATCCCCGCTTTTTTGAGGCAAAAGAATTAATCAAAAAAGGGACTTCACTTCGGCTACAGCCCGCATTTCTAAGACAGAAAAATTAACTTCAAAAATTACTTATTGCAATTGTTGGAAAAACCGTTTACACTATAACAAGATCGTTTTATGGCAGTTAAAAAAGTAAATAAATCAATTTCTATCCCCGTCCCATCTTTATCTATGATTCCATCAAAACTAAAGACAAATCAAGTATTGGTGGTGCTTTTGATAATTGCTTCATTTATACTAGGGTCGCTTTGGACAAAAGTTCAATATTTGGAAAATAACGGTTCGAAGGATTCCAATACTGCCGGAAACGCAGGGGTGACTACTGTGCCTCAAGCCCCAGCAGGTGATACAGGTCCTGTTACGGTTTCGGTAGATGATGACGCGGTTTTGGGAGACAAAAACGCAAAAGTAACGCTTATTGATTTTTCGGATTATGAATGTCCATTCTGCAAAAGACATTTTGAGCAAACGCTTCCTGAACTTATGAAAAAATATATAGATACCGGCAAAGTAAAAATGGTTTATCGGGATTTGCCTCTTCCATTTCATGATCCAATGGCAACAACAGAGGCAATAGCTGCAAACTGTGCTCGTGAACAAGGAGACGATACAACATATTATAAATTTCATGACGAGATGTTTAAGCGGACAACATCCAATGGCAATGGGTTAACTAAAGATACTTTGAATACAATTGCATCGGACTTGGGATTAAATGCGGATACTTTTAAATCATGTGTTGACTCTGAGAAATACAAAGAAGAAGTGCAAAAAGATTTGGCTGATGCGAATAAAGCAGGCGCCACCGGAACACCAACTTTCTTTATAGGAAAATCTACCCCAAATGGCGATATTTCTGCTACAAAATTAGTAGGCGCGCAGCCTTTTAGCGCGTTTGAAGCTATTATAGAAGAACAGTTAAAGTAAAAATCAGAGAGCCTCTAGTGCCTTGCGCATTTTTTTGGAAGCATCTTCATACAATACATTGTTTGCAAAACTCATTGGTTTTCCTATCTTGATCCAAATCTTTTTTCTTTTTTTAGGAAGATTTTCTATAAATAGCTGTCCCATCGGAGGGAAGATTTCCCGATACGATGGATCAATTTTTATCGGAATAACCGGAACTTGCATCTCAACAGCCATAAAACCTATGCCTTTTTTGAACTCCATTAATTCCCCGTTTTTGCTAAAAGTCCCCTCCGGCGCAAGAAGCACTGAAAATCCCTTATCCAAGAATTCTCCTGTTGTTTCTAAGGATGCTTTAATTTTTTCCTTTTTGTCGAATGGAAATCCTCCTCCTAAAAATTGCACCCAATTTTTACGATAGTCCAGCCAGATATCGGATTTAACCGCAATAACCAGTTTTTCTCTAATTTTTTTTGGCAGTACGCGTAAAACACATAGTCCATCCAAAACTCCAATATGGTTAAAGTAGAAAATACAAGGCGTTTGGATATTTCTTAGGTTTTCCTTATCAATTACCTTGATGGGAGCAAAAAGCGCATGAACAGGAAAAGCAAAAATGTTTTGTAAAAAATTTCTTATCTTTGCTGTTGTTAGGTTATAATTCCATTCTGTTATTTTGGTTTCCTCAGCTACAATGGGAGATTCTTTAATCAGTGTTCGCAAAACCTCAACAGTAGTTTGGGGATTAATAGCTGTTTCTGAAATTGCCACTGCGAATTCCTGTTCGATTAAAGACAAAAGTTCAACTCTCTGCAAAGAATCAAGTTTTAGATCGGTAGCTAAAGAATTGTTTTCCTTAATTTTAACCGGTGGTGTTTTTGTGACTTGAGAAATAAGAGTTATTAGTTTATCTTGGGAGTGAGCAACTTTCATCAGGGGATCCTTCGACTGCGTCCCGCTCAGCGGGGCTTCGCTCAGGATGACACTTTGTGTCACTTTCTTGCGGTCGATTTTAAGAAGGGGAGTGCGGGGAAAATCTTCTTCTTTCCATATAGTTGTTTCCATAATTTGTTCGTGGGATGCAAGCTTTTTGTTCGTTTCTTTAATTATGTCCGGAAGTTTAGCTGAGTCCTTTGTTATAACAACTGCATGAACTATTTCCCCCTCTTCTTTTTTAATTCCAATGATGCATGATTCTACTATCAAGGGATGGGAGTTTAATTTTTTTTCTATATCCTCGGGGTAGACTTTTTGCCCATTAGACAAAACAATTCTGAATGCTTCTCTTCCTGTGATATATAAAAAACCATCAGTATCAAATTCGCCTACGTCACCTGTATAGTACCAATTATCTTTAAAAACAGATTTAGTTTTTTTGACATCCTCAAAATACCCGGATGAGATATTAGGACCGCGTGCCATAATTTCGTGAGTCACAGGATCGGTTTTAACCGTAATTCCGGGTAGCGGTTTTCCTACAGAACCTAATTTCTTCTCTGATGGAGTATTGATGGTAAGTATCGCTGTTGTTTCCGATGCTCCATATCCTTCGAAAACTTCAATGCCTAAATTTTCCCATTTTTGCGCAAGCTTAAGATTCAGGGGCGCTGATCCGCAGCCAAAAAATAATAAGCTTCCTCCAAGCTGCGCATGAACCTGACGAAATAATAATCTTTTTGCAAAAATTGGTAGAAATGGGGCGATTTTGTTTAACATCTTCCACAAGCTTTGCTTTCCCTGTTTTTCTACTTGTTTTTCTATGCCATTAATTAAAAGGCTAAGAGCTTGTGGAACCAAAGCAACAGAAGTTATTTTACTTTTCCTTAACGCTTTAATTATAGTTAAGCGATTAATTCTTTCTAAATATGTTACTTTAATACCTACTTTATAAAGAGCTAGAAAATTAGCTGTTTGTTCGAAAGCATGCGAAAGGGGCAATAAAGAAAGAGTTCTATATTCTTTTCTGAAAGGAAAGCTTCGGGTCAAGGCATTGATATTGGATAAAAAATTGCCATGAGTTAACACAACGCCTTTTGGCGTGCCGGTTGTGCCGGAAGTAAAAGCAATTTCAGCAAGGTCGTCCAGTTGAACATTGGGGAGATTTGGGTGATTAGGGAGTTTTTTGACAAACGCAACTAAATCTTCCAAATAAAATTTTTCCTTAACTAATTTGCCAAAATCTCCCGGAATGAATCTGCTCTTGAATCCTGCTTTACATTTTGCCTTTTTTAAAAATACTTTTAATGTTTCATCGGTGGTTCTAACGTCTATTGGGACTGTAATAACCCCCAAAAGCCAGCAGCCAAAATAAAGAATTGCATACTCGGGACAGTTTCCGGACCAAATAGCAAGCCTATCTCCTTTTTTTAATCCCTTTAGTTTTAAAAACTCTGCTGTTTTTAAAGAAAGATCATGAACTTCTGTGAATGTAAATCGTTGTGTTCTGAATCCGCGTTTTATTTCGTAAGCGATTCTATTTTTATGAAGTTTTGAATATGTTTTTAAAAATTCTCCTAAATTTTTCATGCCATTAATAGAGGGCGGTAAATTGGGCGATTACATAATTACCGTCGTGGCTGATACTTAGAGAATGATTCAGGATTGAAGACTTAAGACTTAAGATTTTAACTTCGGGTGCTCCGTTGGATTTATAATCTATACTAATGTCTTGCCACGAATCAACAGGCAGAGACAATGCTTTAATTACTGCTTCCTTGGCGGCAAAAATTCCGGCCAAATGAGCGGTATCGGTTTTTTTTAATTCTTTATCATGATAAATTCTTCGCAGGAAATTATCTCCTCCATTTTTTAAAGATTTTTTAAATCGGGGTAAGTAGACTAAGTCAACTCCGCACGCAATCTTCATTTCTGATCTTTTACAACCTCTCCTTCTACAATGCTGTTTTTGTCAATATTCAAAGGTTGCGATTTTCTCTTTGGCTGCTCTTTACCAATTTTTCGCAATATATAAAAAAGCACCATAGGCGCTAAAAATAAAATCATTTTTCTTATTAGAATTTGTAGGATCATTTTATAGATCAGGTTTATTTAAGTTATTAAGAATTTCTCCTAAACGTTTTATTTCGTCTCCGTACCTTTCCCAATCTCCTTCTCTTTGAGCCCTGATGGCTGCTTCATATGCTTCTGTTGCCTGCTGAAGGAGGCTTTCTTTGGTTGTACCCTCTTCGCCGCGAGGCGAGTCAGAAGGAGCTGTTGGAACGGTTGACTCCTCGATTGGTTTAGCTTGATCATCTAAAGTACCAAAGATTTTAGCAAGGCCGACTTCTAAAGTTTCTTCCATTGCTATTTTGTTTTGATAAGCAACAATGACACGTTTAAGTTCCGGAATTTTTCCAGCTTCTGCTTTAAGATAAAGAGGCCTCACATACACAAGAGATTCTTCAATTGGAATAACCAAAAGCGGGCCTTGAATTACCTGGGAACCGCGTTGATCCCATAAAGAAATTTGTCTTGCTATTTCGGCATCCTGGTTGATTCTTCCAACTACTTGTTTGGGACCAAATACCAGCTTATCTTTAGGGAAGTGGTAGACGACTAATTTGCCGTACTTATCATCGTCGTTTCTGGCAACCATCCATGCAGAGAGATTGTCCTTAGCTTTTGGGGTAAAAGGGAGCATGAGAATAAACTCTTCTTTCGATTCGCCTGGGAGCTTCATGATCATATGCCGAGGAGTCATTGCGCTCTCGTCAATTGCCGGAATTTCCCACTGGTCTTCTTTGTTGTAGAAAATTTGCGGATCATCCATGTGGTATGTTGTATAGATTGCAGTTTGCATAGTAAAAATATCCTGCGGGTAACGCAAATGAGAAATTAAGCTTTTAGGCATCTTAGAAAGTGGACGGAAAGTTTTTGGGAAAATTTTGGCGTAAGCGTTAATAATAGGATCGTTTGGATCGGACAGATAGAAACTAACTTTTCCGTTGTAAGCGTCTACAACTGCTTTGACAGAATTCCTGATATAATTTATTTGGCCTCCATTTAATATTAGTGGTTGGGAGTAAGGATATTGATTGGTTGATGTATAGCCGTCCATAATCCAATAGAGCTTGTTATCCGCAATCACAAGATAAGGGTCTTGGTCGAAGGTTAGAAAAGGCGCGATTTTTCCTACTCTTTCTTTTAGATTGCGGTAATAAAGGATGCGGCTTTGATGAGTAATGTCACTTGATAAAAATAATTTAAGAGATGTAAATTTTATGGAATATAATAGACGTCTAGCTAAGGAATTAATCTCAACGCCTCCCAAGCCTTTGTATACGGTATAAACATTCTCCTCTCCTTTTGGATAATCAAATTCTTTAGATTTTGTTTTTACAAGAACATAGTCATTAAGAATTTCTCCATAGTAAACTTCTGGCTGATTGATAAAAAGTTCTTTGACATCTGATTTAGGAGGTAAGTCTTTGACAAACAGAACTGGTAATCCTTCCGGTGTAACCTGGTTAACTGGCCCAGCAGCAACACCGTAGCCGTGGGTAAATGTTAACCGCTCATTAATCCAATTTTTGTTGGGAAGACTATCTGATGCCAATTCTCTGGGAGATAGCATGATTTGACGAATTTCATCGTTAACTTTGTAGCGGTCGTTATCAACAGACGCAAATTCGTAATAAGTTCGGATTTCTTGAATTTGAGAAAAGGTAGAAAGGAGCGGGTCTCTGTCCCAGAGCCTGACGTTTTTGATTGTAATGTTATTAGTTGCAATGTCGGTAGAGGTTATTGGTTTATCCGCAGATATCTTTCGTATCTCTACTTTATCCAGACCATATGCTTTTCGAGTAGCCGCGATGTTGTGTTTAATAAAGGGTGTTTCTTTAACTAACTCATTGGGGGCAACGATTAATTTTTGGAAAACTGATGGGATAATTGTTGATGAAAAACTGACAATAAAAGTTAAAGAAATTGCGCCAAGAAGGGGATATAATTTTCCGCTGATTCCATAGAATAATGCTAAAATTGAGGCTAGTCCATAAACATAAACAGAAATGTTAAGGATTGGTATCATAACATTAGTATCTGTAAAAGCCGCGCCAAACACGGGTCCACTCTGGCTGATTAAGAGATTATAAAGGGATAAATGTGTGCTAATTGCAATTGTTGCCAAAAAGAGAGACAGTAAAATACCGATATGCAGCCTGGATTTTTTATCGACATTAAGGCTTTTCGTATGCTTTACTTGAAGATTTTTTGGCATTCCTATTAATTTTGATATATCTAATTTAGAAAAGAGATTTAACAAATTAATACTTCCACGAAGGAAATATATAATAATACAACTAATAAGCGATATTAAGACGACAATTTTTACAAGATTAAGTCCTAAAAAATAAATAGGGAGAGAAAATACATAAAATGATACGTCCTGTCTAAATATAGGATCAACTTGTCCAAAAGATACCATTGATAGGAATTTTAAAAGATCTTGCCAACTGCTAGAAGCTATCAGGCCAATAAAAAAGGAAATAATTAGCGAAACGATTATACCGATTTTCTTGACGTTTCGGTCGTTTAGACTTACAGGTTGACCTGTTAATGCTTCTGGTAAAGTTGCTATCCATGGAATTTTTGAGTGGATTGACAGAAATAAGTTTGAAAGTAGAAAAACCGTTGTAAATATTCCTGCTATTAAGCCAACGATTACTTTTGCGCTGAGAGACTTAAGAAATATTTCTGTGTAGCCTACTTCTTCGAAAAACCACCAATCTGTAATCAAAGAAACGGAACTAGAGAAAAAGATAAATATAACTGCAATTGCTATTCCTAGAAATGTTAAAGACAATTTTTTAACAACTCCCATAAGTATTACTTAGATTGTTTGTTGAAAGAGTTAAAAATAATCAAAAGAAGTGATATGAATGGAATGGCAAGTAAAGCGCCTATAATTCCCAAAAGCTCACTTCCAATAATCACACCAATGATAATAGCTATGGGATGAAGACCCACTGCTTTTTGCATAATGCGGGGAACAAGCAGGTTATTTTCAACTGCCTGGAGAAAGATATAAAATACAACAACTACAATTGCTGTATTGGCTGAAGTGTTCAACGCCACGATAATAGCAGGTATTGCCGCAAGAATAGGTCCTATCGTTGGTATAATCTCTAACATTCCCGCAATTAACGCTAGAGGCAGGGCAAATTCTAGGCCCAAAAGAGTGAGTCCGATCCATGTTATGGTTCCAATGAATAGTGAAAGGACTATTTGTCCCCGAAACCATCCTCCCAATTTTTCTTCGATTTGAGAAGTAATAAGTAAAACTTTTTTATGGTTTTGTATTGGAAATAAATTGACTAAATATCTTTTAATTCGGTCATGATCAAGAAGCAGATAAAAACTTACAACTAAGATAGTAAGCGTAGAAAACACTCCGCCAAACACCTTACTTGTTACTGCGAAGGCGTTTTGGCCTATTGCGCCTATTTCACTACTTATAAGATAACCTACCTGGGAAGCGTCAATATGAATTCCCAATATTCGCGCAGCTTGATCCAAGTATCGTGGAAAAATAATAAAAAGAGACTGAATTTGCGACACAAAAAATGGAATTAAAGGAGTTACAAGTGAGGTAAAAAATGCAAACACAAATAGGTAAGGAATCGCAACGGACAAGATCCTCGGTATTCTTTTTTTCTGAAAGAATTCTACGAATGGAATAAAAGCAGCCATAATAATGTATGCTATAAAAATAGCGATAAGAATCCCTTTTATTTTAAGAATAAATAATGCAATCAATATAAGAAAAAGCGAAAAAACAACTTGGTTTCTTAAAAAGTAACGAATAAGTGGGTTGTTCATACTGTAATTATACAGTATTTTGGAAATTACTGCAGCTTCTTGAAGTATTCTTGGATTTAAGATAGAATTAAATTCATGTTTACCCCGCACCAAATGTGTGGGGCAAGCTGTTTGTCATGGAAGAAAAAAAACAAAATTCTGGTGCGGGGTTTAAATCTGTTAATCCCAAAGTTGATTTTCCAAAATTAGAAGAGGAAATATTAAAATATTGGAAAAAGAATAAAATTTTTGAAAAATCTGTTGCCTCCCGACCGAAAGAAAAAAAATGGACTTTTCTTGACGGGCCGCCGTTTGTCACGGGTACCCCACATTATGGAAGCCTGCTTTCCAGTATTCCAAAGGATGTATTCGGGCGTTATTGGACAATGAAAGGGTATCGGGTACGGCGTGTCTGGGGATGGGACGGACATGGATTGCCGATTGAAAATAAAGTTGAAAATGCCCTTGGTATTAAGTCAAAAAAAGAAATAGAGAATCGCGTTGGAGTAGATAAATTTATCGAAGAGTGTAAGAAGTATGTAAATGTAGTTTCTGCGGAGTGGGAGTGGTATGTTGATCGAATTGGGAGGTGGGTAGATTTTAAAAACGCGTATAAAACGTGGGAAGCAAATTACATGGAATCAGTCATGTGGGTTTTTAAGCAAATGTACGACAAAGGATACATCTACAAGGGTCTTCGTGTGACACTTTATTGCCCGCATTGCGCAACTCCTATATCTAATTTTGAAATTGCGCTTGACAATAGCTATAAGGAGGTTTTGGATGCCGCAACTGTATACAAATATGAACTAAAAGTCAAAAGTCAAAAGTCAAAAGTCAAAAGTTATATCTTGGCTTGGTCGACAACTCCATGGAATAAAATCGTAACACCGGCTCTTGCTGTTAATCCCAAGTTGACTTACGTCAAAGTGAAGCAAGGTTCGGAATTCTATATTCTTGCTAAGTCGACTTTAAAGATGCTCAAAAAAGAACCGTATAAAATTTTGGAGGAATTTAAAGGGTCGGAGCTTGTTGGTAAAAAATTTATTCCTCACTATGACTACTACTCAATAAAATCGGGTGAGAAAGCATTTGAAATTATCGGCGGAGATTTTGTAACCTCAGAAGAAGGAACCGGCGTTGTAACGATCGCGGCTTACGGAGAGGAAGATTTAAAAGCAATGACCAAACATAATATTCATATAGAAATCCATTTAGACGAAGAAGGAATAATAAAAAAAGATGTTCCAAAATTTGGGGGAATGCACTACCTTAAAGCGAATAAGGCGGTAAATAAAGATCTTTTAAATAGAGGGCTTATCTATAAAGACGAAGAACTTCCGCACAATGTTCCAATTTGTTGGAGATGCTCAACAAGGCTTTATTATGCGCCTCTTGATGCTTGGTTTGTTGACGTACAAACTCTAAAGCCTTTAATGAAAAAAACCAATGAGAAAATAAATTGGTTCCCAAAGCATTTTAAACACGGACGTTTTCTCAAGAGTTTAGAATCAGCACCCGATTGGAATATTTCAAGGAACAGATACTGGGGTTCGCCTGTACCGGTCTGGGAATGTACGAGTTGTAAAGAGCGTTTCGTTCCCGGATCTATTAATGAGCTAGAAATTGCATCAGGTAAAAAAATAACAGATCTTCACAAGCCCTTTATAGACAAGATTATTGTCAGATGTAAAAAATGCGCCAAATTTGCTCATCGCACACCGGAGGTTTTGGATTCATGGATAGAAGCTGGAAGCGCGTCTTTTGCCGAACGGCATTTTCCTTTTAATCCTTCGACAGGCTCAGGACAAGTAGAGAGGTTGGAAGATTTTTTCCCTCCGGATTTTGTAGCAGAGTATACGGGACAAATAAGAGCCTGGTTTTATGTTATGCATGTCATAGGCGCTGCTTTATATAAATCTCCCGCGTTCAAAAATGTTGCTGTTGAAGGCGTAATCTTAGGAACAGACGGGAGAAAGATGAGTAAAAATTATGGCAATTATCCGGATCCAAAGGAATTACTGCAAAAATACGGAGGAGACGCGCTACGTTTGTATTTGCTTTCATCTCCTGTTATGCATGCTGAGGATATTTTAATTTCGGAAGAGTCATATCGTAATCAAGTTAAGGGTACAATGCTTATTCTTTGGAATTGTTATAGTTTTTTTGTTAGTTACGCAAATGTTTCCAGTTGGGATTGTAAATTAAAAGCAGGAAAATTAACGATTTTGGACCAATGGGTATTGGCACGACTTACACAGCTTGTTTTGGAGGTTAACGTATATCTGAATAAGTTTAACACTGTAGAAAGTCTAAAAGCGATTGAGGAATTTGTACTTAAAGATTTTTCTACATGGTATATAAGGCGGTCTAGAGAAAGAGTAAGTTTGTCAGCCGAAAAAGATGATCGCAATACCGCATTTTCCGTAATGTATGGTGTTTTGGTTACACTTTCAAAGTTGCTTGCCCCATTTACCCCGTTTATCGCGGAGGAAATTTTTAGGAACTTAACAGGAGAAGAATCGGTTCATCTGCAAAATTATCCAAAAGGAGATAAGAGTCTTCTTGATGATGAGTTAATTAAAAACATGGAATTAATCAGGAAATTAGTTGAGGCAGGGCATGCAAAAAGGAAAGAATTGGGGATTAAAGTGAGACAACCGCTTTCGAAATTTTCAATTTTCAATTTTCAATTTTCAATTGGAGAAGATTTAATAAATTTAATGAGGGACGAGTTAAATGTTAAGAAAGTAAGTTTTGAAAAAGGAAAAGGAGATCTTTCGGTTCAATTTGATACGAATATCACTCAAGAATTAAAAGATGAGGGAATGGCTCGTGATATTATCAGGCAAATTCAGGAGGAGCGGAAAAAACTTGGCACAAAACTTAATGAGATGATTGATGTTGTTTTAGAATCTTATCCGGTGGAGTTTGAGGACGAAATCAAAAGAAAAGCACTAGTACAAACCCTTAGGAAAGGAAAGGTTTTTTCGGTTTCTCGCAGATGAATAGGAGTTTTTTAGGCAGCCTTGATTGGGTTTTAATAGCCCCTGTTTTTGTTTTAATTACTTTAAGTTTAGCAACAATTTTTTCAATTGATTTTGCGCTTTTTAAAAGTCAACTATTGTTCTTAGGACTTTCAGTTTTTGTTTTTTTATTTTTTACTCAGGTTGATTATAGAGTTATTAAGCATTACAGTCTTCCCATTTATATTTTATCAATTTTATTACTGCTTTTAGTGTTATTTTTTGGTTTTGAGAGTAGGGGAGCTGTCAGGTGGTTTGATATTTTTGGATTTAGAGTTCAGTTTTCTGAGTTAATAAAGCCATTTCTTGCCATCGCTGTTGCGTCTTTCCTTACAAAAAAAAATAATTTTTCTTTAAAACTTTCTTTTCTTACTATTTGTCTTACGTTACCTATTGCGATGTTAATTTTTTTCCAACCGGATTTAGGGAATGCATTAATTTATATTATAGTAATTATCCTAACTCTTATATTTTTTGGATTTCCCTTGCGTTTGTTTTTTGTAAGCATTGTTGTATTTATTGCAAGTACGCCCTTTGTCTGGGGATTTTTACATCAATACCAAAAACAGCGAATACTTACCTTTTTGCATCCTTCGGATCCATTAGGGACTTCTTATAACGCTATTCAGTCGAGCATCGCGATAGGCGCCGGCATGTTGGCGGGCAGAGGATTTGGTCAGGGAACACAATCAGGATTAAAATTTTTACCGGAGCGTCATACTGATTTTATTTTTGCAACACTTGCTGAAGAGCTGGGATTTATTGGCGCCATTGTTGTGCTTTTATGTTTTGCTTTTGTGCTCTTTAGGATTTTTTTAATTTTTTCAAAATCAGAAGACTCCTTTTGCAAACTGTTTTGTTCGGTTGCATTTTTTCTTATTCTTTCTCAATTTTTTATAAATATAGCTATGAACGCGGCGTTTCTTCCAATTGTTGGAATTTCTCTGCCATTTGTTTCGTACGGAGGAAGTTCCCTCCTGTCAAACTTTATATTATTGGGATTAGTGTCATCTATATCAAGAAGTGTTGTTTCGCGAAAGGTCTTGGAAATTAGGTAAGAGTTTGGTATAATAAACTGTATGGAATATGCGGTTGTAAGAATCGGCGGTAAGCAATACAAGGTTTCAAAGGGTGATATTATCGATGTTGACAAACAGGACATGAAAGTAAACGATCAAGTTGTGCTTGATGATGTTTTGCTTTTTGTATCTGATGGAAAGACCAAGATAGGAAACCCAAGAGTTTCTGATGTCAAGATTAAAGCAAAAGTTCTTATCCAGAAAAAAGGAAAAAAAATCAGAGTTGCAAAATTTAAGGCTAAAGTACGTTACAGACGGGTTATGGGATTCAGATCCCAGCTTACAAGTCTGGAAGTAATAAGTATCGCATCTTGATATATTTTGACCCTCTTGACAACTGTGAAAAATTAACGTAAGATAAGGAAAATTTTTCACAGATAATATGGCGCATACAAAAGCACAAGGATCAGTTAGAGGCAATAGAGATTCCATATCAAAGCGTTTGGGTATCAAGCTTTATGGGGGACAAAAGGCTAAGGTTGGAAATATTATTGCCAGACAAAAGGGCAGTAAGTTTTTTCCCGGACCTGGAGTATCCATGGGGCGTGATTTTACTTTATTTGCAATTAAAGACGGAATTGTAAATTTCAAAAGTTTAAATGGCAAGAAGTTTGCAGAGGTTATAAATGGATAACCAACCAACTAACATCTTCGAATTAGAAATAAGTGTGCTTCAAGCTAATCCTCTTCAACCAAGAGGGATTATTTCACCCGAGTCTTTAAGCGAGTTGGTAGAATCGATAAGGGAACAGGGAATCTTAGAGCCGTTAGTTGTTGCGAAAACGCCGGCCGGTTTTCAGATAATCGCGGGAGAGAGGCGCTGGAGGGCTGCTAAAATATTAGGGTTTTCTAAAGTTCCTGTTGTTATAAGAGAAACTACTCCGCAGGGAATGCTCGAGATGTCCATTGTTGAGAATGTTCAGCGCGAGGATTTGAATCCAATAGAGCGAGCTTTAGCCTATAAAAGGCTTATTGATGAGTTTGGTCTTGGAACAAACGAAGTGGCAAAAAGAGTTAGCAAAAGCGCCCCAACCGTATCAAATACAATCAGGCTTTTATCTCTTCCTGACGCAATTAAAGACGCTTTAGTTGCAGGGGTTATTTCTGAGGGTCATGTCCGTCCGCTTATTTCTTTGGGGGACGTAAAGCTGATGCTTGATTTATTTAAAAAGATGCTTCGTGAAAATAGCACAGTCAGACAAACCGAAGAGATGGCTAGGAAGGTAAAAGGCGATATTCAAAACAAAGAACCACGGGCAAGGATTGATAAGATGTATGTGGCCGAACAGGAAGAAATGTCTAAAAACGTAAAGCAAGCGCTTGAAAAGAAGTTTGGCAAGGAAGATATTAGCTTTAAGGTTAAAACTGTTCAGTCAAGAGCGTTGGGGAGAATACTGGTTGAGATAAAAGGAGATGAAACAAAAACTAAGCCTGTAATTACTCATATCGGTAATGCTATTCTTAATGCGGTTTAATTTTCATCAAAGGGATTTTTTATAACCCCGACCGATTTAAGCGGCCAATACACGAAAATTGATTCTCCAATTATATCCTTTTTAGAAACAAAGCCCCATTCTCTCGAATCGGAACTATACGGCCTGTTATCGCCTAAAACAAAGTACTCGTCTTTAGCTACTGTTACTTCCTGGTCTTCTTTGAGAAAAGTTCCCTCGTATGTTTTAATGGAAATATCAAGGTACGAGCTTTCGTTAAGCATTTTACCGTTGAGATACACGCTCCCGTTTTTTATGAATACCTTATCGCCCGGTGTTCCTATAACACGCTTAATGTAATCTTTGTCTTGGTCTAATGGAGCTTTAAATACGATAACATCTCCAAGTTTTGGATTTTCAAAGCGAAGACCTATTATGCTGGTAAGTATGTATTCGTTATTTGAATAATTGGGATGCATAGAGTTACCATTAACCTGAAATGGACGAAATAGGAAAACGTATATTACAAGAAATACAGCGGCAGCCAAAAGAAGCGTTTGGAGAATATCGATAAAAAATGAATAGATCTTTCGAAGTACAGTTATAAACATTTTATTATTGTCTTAGATTTAGTCTATTTTGTCAATTAGATCATTTTGTGCTAAGATAATTTAAATAAAAAGGGCGCATGGCTCAGCTGGTAGAGCGTTGCATTCACATTGCAAAGGTCTCAGGTCCGAATCCTGATGCGCCCACTCATTACCTGATATAGTGAAGAAGTCGAAGGCCTGCCCCGTATAACTGCCACCATGAAGCAAAGCTGTAAGCTTTGGAAATGGAAAAGTTTGTACGGGGTTCGAATCCTCTCGGGTCCACCACGTCAGACGTGGTCAACAAAATATTAATTTAAATCAAACAGGAAATTGTTCAACTATTTCACCTTCTGGTCCATGTATATAAAAAATTGTAGATGTCAGATTGCCGCCCGCTTCGGCTTCTTCTAATTTTCTTTGACAATGTCTATAGCCCGCGGTTCCGACTTGTAGACCATTTAGAATTCCCCGATACGTTTTTATCCAGAAATTTCTTTTTTCCACAGCTATTTCAAGGGCTCTTTCTCTTGCTTCTTCTAAATTGTCAAATTCTCCTGCAATATCCGGTTTATTCAGATTTAAAGTATCGCCGTTAATAACCCTATAAAACCCGCTTGAGAATATTTTCGCTTTTCGGTATGAATCTTTAACTCTTTGTTGCAATTGGGCTTTTGTAATTTGATCCTCAGGATATTTAGACTGGGCAGTTAGTTTTGCAATGCTAATAGCACTAGATATATCTTGTTCATCTACATCAAGATCAATTAAGGGAGACAATATTTCCTCTATTTCGTTCTGTAAGCCTGGTGATAAGGTGGACTCTTCCGTATCTGATTTTGGTGTCCGGTAGACCATTGTCCATTTATCATTGAGTGGCTCTGTTGTTTCGGGAAAACCGCCCTGAAGTGAGACCATTTCCGGCGGAAAGAAACCGTTTATTAAGTTTCTTTCATGATTTAGTAACGGTCTGTCAGGGTGAAGAATGCTAAGATGTAAATTTGTAAGTTTATCACCGCCTCTTGTGCCAACAGCTGTCGCAATCTGAATTTTTATACCGTATTCCTCAAGAGATTCAACAAGTGTTCTACCGTCTGGTTCGCCTAGTCTTCTTCGCCAATGTTGGGCTGATTCGCCTTCAAATATAGCGCTGTATAAACGAAATCCCTTCCTAAGTCCAGGCTCCCGTTCTTTCATAAGGAGATTATACTATAAACAATTATAAAATTAAATGAATTTTGCTTAGGTGTTAGATAAGTTTTTATCGTCGAGAACCTTTAATATGTTTACTTTTTTAGTATAATACAAGTAGTTAGTGCGTTATAAAGCGTAGAAACTAAATAAGAATGTATATTCCAAATAATCCATTTGAGGTTGAGCGTCTGAGAGCAAAGTTAGCAAAAGAATTAAATTATTCAGAGTTAGATAAGACTTATTCTTCAAGATATCCGGAAATAAAAGACCAGAATACACCTAGACTTTGGGATTTGTTAAATAAGAATAATTGTACATTAATGGAAGAGAATAATGCCATGTTAAGAGATAGATTAAAATCTGTTGCTAAAATGATCAATGGGGACAATCTCAATATTCTAAACATAGGATTTGGTTCAGGTAACTTGGAAAAAATTTATTTTGCTAAGAAAAAAAATTTTAATTGGCGTGCTATTGATATATCCCAGCATTCAGTTAAAAGAGCTTTAAAAAAATATCCAAAGGGAAAGTTCGAAATAGGTGACATTACAAATATCAAGAATAAGGACAATCAATTTGACTATGTTGCAGCTCTTGAGGTATTAGAACATATAAGACCTTTCTTTACGTTCAAAGCGTTAGGGGAGATTAATCGTGTTCTTAAGAAAGAAGGAAAGCTAATAATTTCTGTCCCTTTAAACGAAGGACTTGAAGTAATGATATCAAAAGGAAAAAACCCAAATGCTCATGTTAGAATTTATACACCAAGTTTAATTAAAGCAGAGTTAAGTATCGCAGGTTTCAAAATCTTAAAAGAGCAAATGCTGTTTGCGTTTAGTAAATTTTATAAAATAAAAACTTTTATTTCAAAATATTTAATTCATGGAATACGCCATCCGAACAATATAATTATTCTTGCCCAAAAAAAATAATATGAGAATACTTTTTTTCTCTCGTTTGTTTTATCCTCACATTGGCGGAGTTGAAACGCATGTTTTGGAAGTGGGGAAGAGGTTGGTTAAAAAAGGGCATAAAGTAATTGTAATAACAGAGAAATATCAGTCAAACGACGAGAGTGATAATACAATGGGAGAAGTGGAAGGCATGAAAATTCGAAGAATAGATGCAGGGGGGGACAATTACTTTAAAAAATTTAAAATCTGGCGAGAACTGTTTAAATTAAAACAGATTATTGAAAATGCAGATATTGTTCATTGCCATGATGTATTTTTTTGGTATCTTCCGTTTAGATTTATTTATCCCAACAAAAAAGTCTATACAACTTTTCATGGATACGAAACAAAATTTCCTCCTTCAAAAAAAGCAATCTTTATTCGCAAGATTAGCGAGAAGTTATCATGGGGAAATATTTGCGTTGGAGACTATATTAGAAAGTGGTACGGTACCAGACCTAACTATATTACTTATGGTGGGGTAGAAATATCAAATATCAAATATCAAATATCAAATATAAATATTAAGAAGCTAAAAATTTTGTTTACCGGAAGATTGGAAGTGGATACAGGGACTTTAATCTATTTAAAGGCTCTAGATATCTTGAAAAATAAAAAGGTTAGTTTTGAGTTTGAAGCGTGTGGGGATGGATCGTTGAGGGAATCAGTGGAGTATTATGGTAAAGTCCATGGTTTTGCAAAAGATTTGTATAAATATATAGAAAAAGCAGATATTGTTTTTGCTTCTTCGTACTTATCAATTTTGGAAGCAATACAACGTAAGAAATTAGTGTTTTCTGTTTTTGATAATCCATTAAAGGAAGATTATCTAAGAATGTCACCGTTTTCGAAGTGGATAATTATTGAAACTTCACCTAAAGATTTAGTAGATAAGATATTATATTTTATTAAACACCAAGATGAAAAAGATATAACAGTTAATAAAGCATATGAATGGTCTAAGAAGCAAACTTGGGAATACGTAACTAAAATGTACTTAGACCTTTGGCGAATACCGTTTCGTTATAGCTATAACAATACGGGATCGTTAGAGATATAACAAATCGGTAAAGCTTATGAAAATTTCTTTTGTAGCGACAGTTTTTAATGAAGAGAAAACGATTACTGCTCTTTTAGATTCTCTATTTAAACAGACGAAAATGCCTGATGAGATTATTATTGTCGATGGAGGAAGTCTTGACAGTACGTTGTCAAGAATTTTCAATTTTCAATTTTCAATTTTCAATAAAAATCCAAAGACAAAAAAAATAAAATTTAAAGTGCTAAGCAGGTCTGGTTTAACAATTGCTCAGGCGAGGAATTATGGTATAAAAAAGGCATCTGGAGATGTAATCGTAATGTCGGACGCCGGGTGTATTTTGCACAAAGACTGGCTTGAAAAGATTACGGAACCATTTGATAAAAAAAATGCGGATTTTGTCGCCGGATTTTATCGAATGACCGGTTCAACGCCTTTACAAAAAGCAATTGGCGTATTTTTAGGTATTCCTCCAAAAAGATTTGACCAAAATAAATTTTTACCATCTGCAAGATCCATGGCATTTAAAAAGAGATTGTGGAAAAGGATTGGAGGGTTTGATGAAAATCTTGACCGCGCAGGCGAAGACACTTTATTTAATTATCGAGCGTTAAAGCTTGGTATAAATTTTACTAGAGTTAAAGATGCTTTGGTTGACTGGGAAGTTCCAGGTAGTCTTTTGGTAGCTATAAAAAAGTTTTACGTTTATGCAAAAGGGGATGTACAAGCCGGTATCTGGTGGCACCCAACTCAGAGAGTATCAACGCATAATCTTAAAATTGCTTCAATCTTTATCCGATATTTCATTGGTTCTATGTTTATTATTGTTTCAATCGGTTATAATTGGCTTTTATATATAGTTTTTTTGGGATTTTTATTTTACATTATTTGGTCGGTTTGGAAGATGAGGGATGTTGTTGCTAATATTAGAGCAAGGTTATGGCTGCCTATTGTTCAGATTGCATCTGACATGGCGGTAATAAGCGGCACAACTTTAGGTTTATTAGAAAACTTATGGGATACACAAAAGATGCGATAAGAGGTATTTCGTGGATCGGATTTTTCCGGATTGCGACCCGGGGAATTTCATACGTTCGTATTGTAATTTTGGCTCGCATTCTAACCCCTTCGCAATTCGGAGCGGTAGATATTGCTCTTCTTACGTTATCGATTACAGAAATCTTTACGGAAACAGGAATAAATATTTTTCTCTATCAGCAAAAAGAAAAAATTGATAAATACATAAATACGGCCTGGGTGGTTTCTATAGTGAGAGGGTTATTTATTGGATTAATAATACTAATTTTTGCGTCATCTATCGCTCAATTTTTTAACTCACAAATAGCTTACAGTCTTCTTATTGCAAGTACCTTTGTGCCAATTTTTAGAGGATTTATCAATCCTTCAATTGCCAAGTTTGTAAAAGATCTGCAATTTCGCAAGGAGTTTTATTATCGCACGTCAATTTTTTTGATAGAATCTATTGCAAGTGTATTTTTTGTTTTATTATTGCAATCGCCGATTGGTATCATATTTGGGTTAATTGTTGGAGCGTTATTTGAGATAATTTTTTCATTTGCGATAGTCAAACCGCAACCGAGGTTTAAGTTCGAAAAAGAATTATTTAGACAAGTTATTTCTCGCGGTAAATGGCTTACCGCAACAGGAATATTTAATTTTCTTTACCATAACGGAGATAATATAATCGTAGGAAAACTGTTGGGTACGGGTGCGCTTGGGCTATATCAAAGGGCATACAGCATATCAATGCTGCCGATAACAGAGGTTTCGGATACTTTTGGGAAAGTAACTCTTCCTGTTTTTGTAAAAATGTCCGATGATATTGCAAGATTAAAAAGAGCGTATTTGCGATCTCTTCTATTAATAAGCGTAATTGTAGTGCCGGTTGGAGCATTAATTTTTATGTTTCCGCAATTGGTGATAATGATAATTCTTGGATCTCAATGGGTGGATTCGGCTCCTGCGCTACAAATCCTTACTTTATTCGGAGTAATTAGGGCAATTTCTATATCTTCATTATCGCCTTTCTATGCGGTGAAAAGACAAGAATATGTTTCCCAAATAACATTTGTAGGCTTTTTGGGGTTGGCAATAACAATTATTCCTTTTGTTAATATGTGGGGGTTGGTTGGGGCTGCTTATTCGGCGCTGTTTGGAACTGTAATTTCTTTACCATTGATTGCTTATTACCTTAATAAAATATTTGCAATCAAGGTTTTCAATAGTCAACAGTAACCGGTATGTCAAAAATAAAGTTGTCTATAATAATAGTACACTATAAAGTAAAAAGAGAACTGTTTGATTGCATTGAATCAATATACAATGCCCAGCCTAAAATTTCCTATGAAATAATTGTTGTAGATAACGATGAAAAAAAAACCATAGAACAAGAATTAAAAAGGTTTTTCCCAAAGGTTGAATACGTTAAAGCTTTAGAAAACAATGGTTTTGGCGCTGGCAACAATGTGGGAGTAAGGAATGCAAGTGGAGAATTTTTATTTATTCTTAGCCCGGATACAAAAATTTTTCCCAGGACTATAGAAGGTTTGGTAGAGATTTTTCAAAGTAAAAAAAACACGGGAATCGTTGCTCCGCTTCTTCTTGATAGAAATGGACAAGCTTACCCGTTGCAAGGCTCTGGAGAGCTTACGCCTTTGAGGGGAATGATTGTTTTGTCTTTCATAAATAAATTATTCCCTAAAAATCCAATTTCAGATAAATACTGGCTCAAGGCTTGGGATAAAAAAAACATTATCGAAGTTGATGTTGCTCCGGGTACGGCATTTGTTATTCGAAAAGAAGTCTTTGAAAGGGTGGGTGGGTTTGATAAAAGATTTTTCCTCTATTTTGAAGAGAGTGATTTGTGCAGACGAGTCAAAAAGTTGGGATATAAAATTTACATTAATCCACAATCAAGATTATTTCATTCTTGGGGCGCGAGTACCAAAGATATAAAAACATATGATATATTTTCAAGAAGTCGTTTTTTTTACTTTAGGAAACACTTCGGATTTATTCCTGCTGTCGCAGTTCATATTGCAACGAATACAAACGTTGTTAATGTTCTTTTGGTATTTGTTTTGATTATTGCTTCTTTTTTACGATTTTATCGATTGGAAGATTTAATGATGTTTATAGGAGATCAAGGGTGGTTTTATATTTCAGCAAGAGATCTAATTTTAAAAGGTGAAATTCCGCTTGTTGGAATTACTTCGAGCCATACCTGGTTACATCAAGGAGCGTTATGGACGTATTTGCTTTCTCCAGTTTTGTGGTTATTTAATTTCAATCCGGTTGGAGGAGCGTATTTTTCAAGTCTATTGGGAGTGTTAACTGTATATGTGGTTTATTGGGTAGGAAA
>MFNZ01000065.1 GCA_001782195.1 Candidatus Levybacteria bacterium RIFCSPHIGHO2_02_FULL_37_13 | reverse complement strand
ATTGATATCGGAGACTAAATACTCGCCTATAACTTATGCAACATCCCTGGGTTTTGCTTATGTATCTTTGGGAAGAATCGATGCGTACCTTAACCCGAATATTCGCCTTTGGGATATGGCTGCGGCAAATTTTCTAGCCGAACAATCGGGCGGAATTGTAACTGATATCCAAGGATTTCCCTGGACTCTGAGTTCAACAAGCGTTTTAGCAGCTAGAGATAAGCTTCTTCACAAAGAGCTATTGAATTTACTTATTGCATCTTGAAAATCGTTGAATTGTTTGCTATAGTTTAAATTAACATGGATGTTAATGCTCGTAAAAGCAAAGACGAAGTATATTCTTACCTTAAAAGGTTAACGATAGGAATATTATCTACCGTTTCGGATCGGGGGAAACCATACGCTTCAGTTATTTACTTTGTTGCCGACCATAACCTCAACTTTTTTTTCATTACAAAATCCGATACAAAGAAAGCTCAAAATTTGGAAAAAAATAATAACGCGGCTATTACCATACTTGACCCGGAAAATCCAAAAACTATACAAGCAACCGGAACAGCAAGGAAAGTTCAGGATCCGGACATTTATAGTTATATGCTAAAAAGAATTGCTGAAGAAAATTCCAAAAAGGGCGGATTCTATTGGCCCCCGCCCATCTCCAAGCTTAAGAGTATGGGCGATCTTGTCATGTATAGATTAGAGCCCGATTGGCTTAGGTTTGGAGACTTTACTGAGTCTGCATTCGCATCAACTACTAGCACAAAGACAAATATCTTTTACCAGGTAATTCCTTGATGTGATACAATTTGAGAATGGAACCCAAAGTTACAGATGAAAAAGTTTTAGTTGATGAAAAGAGTTCAACTCTGACTCACAGATCAAGAATTCCCCCTCCGAAAAAAAGAAACACGCCATTGATAGTAGGAATTATATTGGTAATAATTGTAATTATCGGGATAGTTATATTTTTTTTCTTTAGGGGAAGATCGGACACCAAGACTGCTGAACCGAATCAGCAAGAAAATGGTTCCGCCAAAATAACGCCTACTCCTACACCAAGCCTATATCAATTAGTCGCGATAGAAATAAGCGAACAAAGAGCAAGCTTAAGCGCAATAGATAATGACATGAAAGTGTTGGATCAAATTTTTAGGGATAAATCTGTTGTTTTTTCCGACATTCTCACTCCTACTCCACCCCAAACCGCAGAGTGGCAAAAGCAGAAAACCGAAATTGCAAAAGCCCGCGCGGAGCTTGAACTCACACGTAGAGTTTCGGCTCTTAACAAGCTTGTTCCTAAAATTAATTCTACAAAGAAATTGTCAACGATACAGAAATCCCAGCTTGTTAATGAAGTTGCCGCTCAGGCTTCAAGCGCTTCAGCTTTAAAAGAGACAATTCTCAAACAGACAGATTTTCAAGCCATAGTTGCAAGCGTAAATACGCTTTCGGAGTCGTACAAATTCTATTCAATTATTGTCCCAAAAATATCTATAATTGTTATTGCGGATAAGATTAACGTATTAGGTGATTCTTTTACAGATACAGCCAACAAACTCATAAAAAAAACAGATGATCTTCGCAATTCTAAAAAAGATGTAGCTTCTGTTGAAAAAACGCTTGGGCACATACTCTTTATGATGGGAGATGCTGAAAATAAGGCGGAAGTAGCCATGACGAGAGTTTTTCCTTTGTTTGCTTTGGATTCAAGAAAAGATAGATCTATTTTACTTGACGCAAGAAGCAAATTGCAAAAAAGCCGCCAAAATTTACGGCAGGCGGTGTCCGATGAAAAGAAAATTTCAGATTCGCTTAGCGCTGTTGAAAGCGGTAAGTCTTCTCAATTTAACATCTTCCAGCTATTTAACCCATAGTTTTGACTCAAAATCGATATTTGTGTATAATACCAAGTCAATATGAAATTTGGCAATGTTCTTTTAGCAGTTGGGTTATTGTTTATAGTAATTGGATTTTCATTATTGGTAAGATTTAATACATCAAATTTGCCATTAAGTAAAACTTTTATAGACGCTAGTTCACCGCTATGGCCCAAAAGTATTAAAATTAAAAGCGTTTCGCTTAAGGCTGAAGTTGCTCGCGGAGGATACAAAGATCAGAAATGGATACTCGACAGCGACCGCGCTTTATTCCTGTCAACAAGTTATAAATTAGGGGAAGGCGGAAACACAATTCTTTACGCCCACAATACAGATAAATTATTCGGTAATCTTAAAAAAACATCTATTGGAGACACGATCGTTCTTAATGATTCAAACGGTAAAACATACAGTTTTGATATTTATTCAAAAGAATACATCAGAGCCAATCAAATGGACAAGATCGCAACAAATCTAAAAGACACAATTACATTATTTACTTGCGATGGGTGGTTTGATGAGAAAAGATTAGTGGTAAAGGCAAAAAAATCGACAAAAGAAACTACTCGTTTGGGGCTTCTCCGTAAATTATGATTTTGGTTCCCGGATTATCTGCAGTTGAGTAAGTTGTATTTTTTATGCTTGGAGGGTTTGCCCAATAATAAAGCTGTTCAACTTCTTCTGTTTTCATATTGATACATCCATGAGACATCGGATGCCCGAAATTACTGTGCCAATATGTTCCATGAATTCCATAACCTCGCCATTTGGGAATTTGGGCGTTATAAAAAAACATGGTATAAGGAACATTTGGTAAATAATAATACGTTCCCCAGTCTTTATTGCCGCCGGACATCGTTGTATAGCGCAGTTTGATCCATATCTCAAAAGTTCCTGTAGGCGTTCGGCCCCATTTACCGGTTGAGACAAGAAAATCATATATTTTCGTATCTCCTTCGTATGCGTAAAGCCGTTGATTTGTTAGATCAATCTCTATTCTTTTATCCGAGGTTGAATTTCCCAAAACATTTGTGTTATTAATAGTGGTTTCTGCTAAATACGCAGGAACAGAAAAGGTTTTGTCTTCAAAGACTCCGTAGGTTTGGCTACCGTTGTAGGCTCCTGAGAGGTTTTTAACGCAGCTTATTGAGTTTGCGCAGGATGTATTTTTGTTCCACCAAGATATAGCGACAAGAGAAACTATTAAAAATGACATCAGAGGGACACCAACTATAAAGATAAATTTTTTTAGAATTGATTGAACTTTCCTGTTGTAAGATTTATTTTTGCTCACAGATTTATCATAATACTTTGTTCTTTGCAAAGTAAATAGTCAAAAAAGCGCTTCTTGCCTTGACTTTCTATCTTATAGTATGATAAAATACTCATCTTATGTGGATGAGTTTAGTTTTACCCATGTTATTTCCATTCATATTACAAACTAACGTACAACCGGCTAGTAAGTCCTATAGCCAACTTTTGTTTTCAGGATCAATTTCGCTTGAAAATCGCCATGAAAATAAGTATGTAAACGATGTTTTTAAAGACAATATTCTGTTAAGTTTGGCTTATATGAGAGGTATGATTGATGACAAATATAAGATCAGTTGGGATAATGTCAGGCAGGAATTTAAATATAGCCTCACCCTTTCCCCTAATACGACATTTGCTTTCCATGAGGATGTTTTATCAAAATATAAAAATACACTTTCAGCTACAACTAAGGCTCATTTTAACTATCAAGAAGGGTTTAAGTCCGATGGATATTTAGTAGGAGATGGGGTGTGTCATTTGGCGTCACTTATTTATTGGGTTTCGAACCAGGCGGGGCTTGATGCTTACGCTCCGACAAGTCATAATTTTGCTAGAATTCCGGAAATAGAAAGAGAGTTTGGAGTGTCGATATACAGTATGCCAGGAAACATTTATGCAAATTCTTTGCAAAATATATATGTTACAAATGATAGAGAGAATTCAGTTGTGTTTGAGTTTGATTACGATGGAAAGAGGCTCAAATTATCTATATACGAAGAGCCTGCATAAAAAGAAAAAGAGGAATCTCTTTTCTGGCTTTATCTTCCGCCAACTTTCTTGGTCCAAGTTCGCTTTCTTTGTTTGAGTTCCACTCTTCCAAACGCGAAATAGAAAAACCATATTTATTAAGCATTTTGAAATAAAACTGCAAAGGTCGATGAAAAGACCACGTTATTTCTTTCGGGTTGTCTCCGGGATGCATTTGGATTTTCACTTTAGATTCGGTTAAGTAGCTATCAATTCGCCGATATTGAAATTTTTGCGCTTCATCCCATCCCCAGGAGCTTTGTTTGGGAATTCTGAAGGATGGGTGGCTTAACACGATATATAACTTTCCATTTGGTTTTAAAACACGATTGCATTCGTTAAAAACTCCGTGAACGTTTTCGATATTTTGGAGTGCTAAAATGATTACGACTTTATCAATAGTTTTGTTTCCTAAAAAACTCAGGTTGCCTGCAGAAGAAACGTGGTATTCAACTGATTGACTCGGATGTTTTTTTGCAAGTTCAATCAATTCTTGAGATACGTCAACTCCAATTACTTTTGCTCCCATTTTTGAAAATTCACGAGCAAAAAATCCCTGCCCGCAAGCCAAGTCAAGAATTGTCTCTCCCCTTTTTATTTCAAGAAGTCTTAGAATATTTGGAAGAATCAGAGTTTTTTGGTATGTACCGTCTTTCTGTTCAAGAAGCTTATTGTACCAACCAGCCACCTTTCCCCAGGAAGTCTTCGGCTTATTCATATTTCCAATTTTACCATACTTAAATTGTTTTATTTCTCAATCGTGCCGCAAAATCGATTGCTGCTTCTTTGAAGGAATGGACAAATACTAAATTATCGGGTATTTCTACTCCAGATCTTCTTAATAATCTCGGATGATTAGATATGTTATGCATCATATAAACTAAAACTCTTTGTTTATCTGGATAGTCATTATTGACTCTTGCGACACACAGCCCCGATCTTAAGTCGTCATCGATATGTACTACATTTAATCCTTCTTTAGCTAAACGTCTCACTACTGACTCCTTCCAGCCAGAAGAGCTTCGTCCTTGATTTAAATGTAAGTCAGTAAAATATTCCATGTGTCCAGATTTTATCAATCTGCGTTGTGTTATTTCGTGTTTATATATCTCTCTTCCGGATAATGCTGCAAACTTTAATTGTCTTTCATGCTCCATAGCTACTTGTCTAATCACTTCAAGGCCTTCTAGAGCTTCTTTATTGATAGGACTTAATCTGTGGCAAAAAATAGACCACTTGCTAAAAACACTTCCTCTCCACCCTTCGGGGAGATTATATTCTTCGATTGGAGGATTTACTTGGGGTAAACTTATGTCTTTTCTTAAAAGTTGTAAGGTGGTTTTGATTGGAGGCAAAGCTTTAAAGTGTATTCCGTCTAAATCATTTGTAAATACAATTTCTCGTTCTGTTGAAGACATTATTTTTTTCTTGATTCTGCTATTTCCCCAATTGCTAAATCAGTTAGTCTTTCCGCATAGCCTGTATAACTCTCAGGTGTTAAATTTCTTATAGTTCCTTTTAAAGCATTATTTACCGGTAAAGTTTCTACCAAATCCTGCCATTCGCTTTGACCCATTCGTCTTCCTCTTGTAAGATTCGAAATCATGGAATAAGGGTCTTTTATACCATTAAGCTTAAGGAAAGTCTGTACCCCTTCAGAGAGAATTGTCCAGTCTTTATGCAAGTATTCTCTAATGACTTCTCTATCAGGATATGATCTACCTAGTCCAATAAGAGTATTCCGATAACCAAGCAAGCCATATGCTAATCCAACTCCAGTATTTCTAATAACAGTGCTATCTGATAAATCTCTTTGTAATCGCGATGTACTAAGAATTCTACCCATTGTTTCCAAAAATCCATTTGCCATTTGTTCGTTTCCTTCGCTATTTTCAAAATGTCTAGGATTGACTTTTTGCGGCATAGTTGAGGATCCAACTTCTCCTTCGACTGCTTCTTGTGCAAGCCATTCATCGCTAATATATCTCCACATGTCTTGATCAAGATCAAATACGACCCCGTTTGCTCTTTGAAGTGCCTGAAAATTTTCAATTACATCTTCATAGGGATTAATTTGCGTAGTGAATAAATTTGGTCTGAAACCAAGATCGCCGACAAATTTCTTGGAAAACATTATCCAATCAATATGGGGGACAGAGAAGGCGTGGGCGTTGTAGTTACCAACCGCACCGTCAAGTTTTCCTGTTAATGGTGTTTTTTCTAATTTTCTATTTTCTGTGTTCAATCGGGTTGCAAATATGGCATATTCTTTGCCAAGCGTAGTTGGGACAGCTGGTTGTCCATGAGTTCTTCCTAGCATAGGTAGGTTTTTGTATCGGTCAGCATCTTCAGCAAGTTTGTCTACGACTTGGTCTAATGTAGGGATAACTATATTAGTTTTCGCTCTTTGCAGCATTAACCTGTATGAAAGATTATTAATGTCCTCTGAGGTTATTGCAAAATGAGTCATTTCAATTATGTCTTCCAAACTTGTACCTGATAGTATTTCTCGAAGCGATCTGATCATCGCATTAACGTCATGCCGTGTAGTATCTTCAATTTGTTTTACCCTTTCGACTTGAGCATATGTCATATTTGGCCCAAGGTTTGCGAGAGCATCTCTTTCTCGTCCTGCTAATGATCTTATCAGTCCAACATCGGACAATCCAATCAGATATTTTGATTCTACTTCTACGCGAGTCTGGATAAGGGCCATTTCGCAAGCATGAGGAGCTAAGTCTTCAACGTCTTTACGGTAACGACCGTCTAAAGGGGAAATTGCTGTCAGTTCCGTAAGTCTATCTGGAAACTGATGCCCCAAATCTTTTTCTGCCATGTTAAGTTTTAATTCTCAAGTATAATAAACGACTTCCCAAGAAAAATCAATACATCAAAACTATAAGCAAGATTATTCGATAACAGGAAGGCTGGCTAATTCGGATTTTCGGATTTCTTTATATAATTTATTTTTAACAAGCGCGGGGGTTCCATTGTTTTCTACAACATAATACGCGAATCCGCGCATTTGTTTAACCATTTCGTAATCCGCATGTCCCGGCAGGCTTGCAGGATTGGCCTCTTCGAAATTAACAGGGCTGTCATCAGACGTAACCAGAAAATCTAATCCCGTATTAACCACCAAATGACCGGAACTCGTCGGGATAAAGAGCTCATCGCCTACCTTAACAGGAATCGCTTTAAATTCCTCAACAGTATCTTTAATCATGTTTCCGTTTTGATCAACCGCTAATTTTTGCAAAAGCGCAATCCCCTCTCCGGAAATAAACTTATATGTTTCATCAAGATTTCCTATATGGTAATGTCCATATGTTTTTATGTATTCCCTGCCTACAATTCCCGGTTCCCAGATAGTTATATTGTTTCCTCTATTATTTTTCATATTTCCTCTTATCATGTAGTAGTGAATTGAGGGTCCGGTTGCTGTTGGGTCCATTAAAACTTCCTGCATTTTCTCATGGGTTCTTGCGGCGTAGTGTTTGGGGACGAATTTAAAATCTTTGTTCACATTGTTATTTTTGCATAACTTGATTTATAAGTCAACCTTTAAAAATATATTCTATGGTAAAATAATTAGTTATGAAGAAGGTGGGTTTGTTATTTATTTCATCGATAATAATAATTATGTTTGTTGTTCAAAATCTCATTAAACAAAAAAGTGTAGTTTCTCCTCTGCCTGATTTTTTAATGTTTTCAAAAAACAATCAGGTCAAAACACTTGAATTGTGGTTTCCCTCCTCGGCCCACGCAGAAAACATAAATGAAAAAATAGAAAAGCCGGAAATTTCCGCCAAATCCGCGTTGGCTTATGATTTGACAACCAACAAGATTATTTTTGAAAAAAATCCTAAAGAAAAACTTCCAATGGCTTCTCTTACCAAAATTATGACTTCAATAATAGTGCTTGAGAATTATAAAAGAGAGGAAAAATTTAAAGTCAGAAAGGAAAATTTAGTTGGAGAAAATACCATGGGACTATCTAGTGGCGAAGTATTAACAGTTGAAGAACTGCTTTATGGCTTGATTTTACCTTCTGGAAACGATGCTGCAGAAGTTTTATCTTCTAATTACATGGGAGGAAGGAAAAACTTTATAAAAGCAATGAATAACAAAGCACGATCGATTGGAGCTTTGGATACTAGTTTTACCAATCCAACTGGTCTTGAGGGAGACGGAGATCAGTATTCAACTGTCTTCGATTTGTTAGTAATTACAAAATACGCGATGCAATTTCCGCTTTTTAGAAAAGCTGCATCTACTTTTGAATATAATATCGAGTACTCACAAGATCATAAATCATTTTACCTTCAAAACGAAACAAATCTTCTCACAAGCTATCCTGGGGTTTTGGGTGTTAAAACAGGATATACTCCAGAGGCTGGCTTTTGCCTTGTGACGTATCTTGATTATGAAGGTCACGAAATAATTGGTATAATTTTAGGAAGTGAGAAAAGAAGAGAAGAAATGAAACAACTTTTGGATTATTCACTAAACTTGCAGGGTATTATTCCCCCAGCGCATGAATAAAAAATACATTTTTGCTATTGTATCTATTTTGTTTTTTTTCTTTGGGCTTTCTATTATTCTTTTAGTTATTAATCCATCCTACACGGATAATATTGTAAGATTTACCAGAGAGCATAAGTTTTATGGACCACTTTTTTTAGTGCTATGGCGAATTTTAGGAATAGTTGTTCCTGCTATTCCTGCCGGTGTTGTTTCTTTCGCGGTAGTTCCCCTTTTTGGCTGGCAGCTTACTTACGTATACACCTTAATTGGTATTTTAATCGGAACCTCTACCAGTTTTTGGCTTGCCAGAAAATTTAGAGAGCCTCTCGTTGCAAAATTTTTGCCTTTGCAAAAAATCCATAAATTGGAAGACAGTTTATCTCACAAGAAACGATTTGCCGCAATTGTTGCCTTAAGACTTTTTACTGTTCCGGTTATGGATTTTTCAAGTTATATTGCAGGGTTAACCAAAATCAGTTTTGCGAAGTTTTTTTTGGCGACAATTATTGCATCCATTCCAGATATTGGTATATTTTATTTTGGTGAAGAATTATATAAAAGGGTGTTCGGGAAAAGCATAGCAATAGCTGTTGCAATGCTATTTTTTCTCGCTCTTGGTTATTTTTTGTTTAGACGCCGTTCTTCTTTAAAATAATTCACTGCTTCCTTAATATTATCGGTCACAATGTCTTCAATTCCGGCTTTTTTGAAATATTCAAAACCATCCTTTTTATTAATTACTCCGGCCATTACTTTAAATCCGTTGCCTTCGTAAAAATTCTTAAGTTTTGTTAAACGTTTGGTTGAGATTAGTTTTCTAAATAATAAGCCGCTGCCATACCATTGGTCAATCCAGCCGACAAATACTCCGTAGCTTTTTTTTGGTTTCCTAATATAAGAATATAAGGGAATGTTTATTATCGGAAGAACTCTTAGTTTTTCGTGTTTTGCTTGAGCATGAAGAGCGTTTTTGATAAAAATAGAAAAACCCATAATGTGAACTCTGTCCCAAAGTTTCTTATCTTTGATTTTTTGAGCAATAGCCTCGACAAGTATTGGAGACCTGTTTTTAACTTCCAAAAAAAATGGTACGCGCTTTTGTTTGATATATTCAAATAATTCGTCAATATTTAGAATAGAATTGAGATTTTTTGAGTGAGTTTTTGAAACATTATCGTGATTGACAACAATCTTGTGATCTAAAGTTAATCTAAGATCGCACTCAACTGCATCAGCACCCGCTTTTAAAGCCGCCTCAAAAGCAGGGATAGTATTTTCTATCAAACCATGGGGACGTCCTCTATGCGAAATAATCATTAACTTATTATAGCTTATTTTACTTCTAAAGAAGTCATCAAGAGCGGTCCATAAAAATCGAAAAAAAGCTGAGAACGAAGGCCGGTTATTGCATGATTAGTTCTGCCGCTCCGATTCCCTGTTCGCCTGCGACAGAATACAATAAGTATAATTTGCCCGCTTCTTCGTAAATTCCCGGATCTCTTAGTTGGTGAACGGGTCCTGACGTCTTGCCGCCTTTTGAAGGTGCAATAGGGAGATTAGCTCCTTCGTAATCATATTCCGGTCTCAATATTTCAATCGGGACTGACGGAGTCCATGTGCTCCAATCTCCGCTTATGTCCATTGTTGAAAGAAGTATTCGCTCAGGCGCGTCTCCGATTCTGGAATAGAAAATATATGCTATGTTTCCGTTAAGATATACAGCAGTATGGCGGGAACTGGGAAGAATACTTTTACCCTTTGCGAAGCTATTATATGGATTGGTTGAGCGATAAATAATTGATGAGGAGCCTCCTTTTCCGATTGCGTAATAATAACTTTCGTATTCAAAAACCCTAAAGTAAGGTGCACCTAACCTTTGGGTTTGATGAGTAAAGTTTATACCATCAGAGGAGGTTGCTACAAACGTATACTGAGTTGTTCCGCCATATATTGGGCAGTGAAAATACATTCGAATTTCTTGCCTTATGCTGTCAACATGAACATCAGGAGACGCAATATGACTGCCGCAAACTGTAGCCTGGCTTACGCTCAGAGTGCCTGGTATATATATATTCCAAGGGCCGTGTAGGTTATCAGAGTAGGCAAGCCGAATATACTTGCCGCTATGATGAGAAAAGTACAAATAATAGTTTCCCAACTTATTTGGTATCCAATCGGGAACTTTTATAAGAGATGGACCATTTATATTTTTGCCATCAGTTCCCGGAAGCATATTTGGTCTTATCAATGGGTTTTCCGGGAATCGCACCGGAGTAAAATTAATTATGCCGGTAATAGGCGTGGGAGTGGGAGTCGAGGTACTTTGGGTGGGTGTGGGTGTCGGTGTAGGTGAGATGGTTGGTGTGGAAGAAGGAATTATGGTAGGTGATGGTGACGGAGTACTTGTCGGTTCTCCTTGGAGCGTGATTACAAGTTGCGGTTTGTTTGTTGCTTCTCTTGATGAGAAACGAACACCGTCACTGCTGTCGGCGATTAATATAAAGCTTACGGATCCATTACCCGTGACAAGAGGGGTAACGTTGTACTCGACCCACTGATTTTCCAAGATACTTCCTTTGTTGTCAGAGGCTGCGGTCGTGGGCGGTGGTTTGTTTGTCCACGTAATCAGCGTCTCTTCCCATTGATTGTCTGTTCCGTACACTGCAGGGCCATTTGTCGTGCTGTATCCTGACGGGACGTAGAGCCGAAGCAGTGCCTGCTGGATAGTACCGGTTACACCGCTGACATCAAAACGCAGATACGACTGGGCCGCGGGTTTATCCGAACGCAGATAGGTAGATGTTCCAAAGTTTGTTCCCGGGCTACCCTCTTCGACTCGCGCATCAGCAACCGGAGAGAAAGATATAATTGTTGCAGCCAGAGCTCTATATCTAATCTGGTTCCCGACCAACACCATTATAAATAAAGAACTTGCTAAAAGAAACACTGAAAGAAGTTTTCTGCGATATTTACCCTTCATTGGTTGCATTATAATCCTTTATAAGCTCCATTGTCAATGCAGCAGTAGAAAATGTTCGGGGGCAGATATATTAAATGTACGGGATCGTTAGAGATATAACACATTGGTATAATTAAGTCGAGAAGAAGCGACGCGGATTGAACTTTTCAAACCCCTCACAGAGTCGCTCATTCTCAACTGGGATTATACAGCATTTGACGCCAAACTTCTTGACTTGACACTACTCAAGGAAGCTCAAAAGATGTATAATATGAAGTATGAATACTGATCGTATAATAACCCCAAACTGTACGATCACAGGGTCAAAAAGTGCGCCTTCGGTCGCACCTGATCCAATACCAGCGACTCCACCAGTTCCATTTGAAGCAAAACCCATCCCCACTCTGGTCAAAGTCATGCAATCGGTCAAGACTGATACGCCAGAAGCAGAACTTAATAAAACTACTATCAGCGATGGGAAAGGTGGGAGGATTACTATGGACGACCATATGCTAACCAAGACTTTCAAAGGCGTTGAACCTAGAAAAGGTTTTTTTAGAGGCGTTGAGGATAATAAGGAGTAGTATATTGAACTATTATGTCTACCAATACTTCACAGGCAGGTGTTAAGACTCCAGAGGGCAAAGCAATCAGCAAGTATAATGCGGTTCGTCATGGCGTATTAGTCCAAGTGCTCACAGGCGAAGAAAGCGAGGAAGCGCAATTCATTCACGATCAATTCATGGCAGACTACAATCCGTCGACATTAACAGAAGAATTATTGATTGAAACCATGACTATCGCCTACACCCGAAGGCAGAGAGCTGTGAAGGCAGAAAAAGACTTCATGCTTCAAGTATTAAATCCAGCAGTCTGGGAAGAGAAAGTTATTATTCCACCATTACTAAAACCAGAAGATGATTATGACCGACTACAAGGCAAGAAGGAAGTAGTCATTGTAAAAGAAGGTCATAAGGCAAAAATAACCTATGGTGAGATTGACCTCGTAGAATCAAAGTTTGCAAGATACATAACGACCTGTGAGAGGCAATTCTACAGAGCACTACACGAGCTACAGCGTATCCAATCGCTTCGGAAGGGTGTCAAGCCCTACTCAATGGCGGTGGACTTTATGGGAGATAGGCAAAGTGAAGATTAAAATGCGACGTAAGTCGCGATAACTCGTTTGGTAAAAAGTGTTTTACAATGTAGACACGTCCTTATTTAGGAATAACTTTGACACCAGTAAAAGCGGAGGGATCAATAATTACTTTTACGAATTCTACTCGGTAGCGTGAGTCATTTTCCATAAGATTACCAAGCTCTAATAGGTGTTTTTTATCCTTTGTTTTACCTGATTTATCATCGGTGCTAATGAAAAAGTCGTTTACCCTTTTAGTCGCTATGCTGTAGTTGATAAGTACTTCCTTCCCGTCTTTTTTGAAACTCGCGTCCCAATCCTTAACTCCTGCCTTAATTTGAGTCTCATTTGGTTCGACTGACTTGGTAAGGTAAGGCTGTAGCTCAGTTTTTATTTGGTCGATGTTTTTGCCTACAAGTGTGGGGATATCAAATGTGTATTG
>MFNZ01000064.1 GCA_001782195.1 Candidatus Levybacteria bacterium RIFCSPHIGHO2_02_FULL_37_13 | reverse complement strand
TGAAAATCCCATCATTATAATCAACCACGAAAGTAAAGCAAAATACTGCATTGCCGAAACGTAATTCTTTGCAAATGCCTGAAAGAAAAAAGACTTGGACTGATTTGCCAACAAACGATCATAATTTCTTTGATATGTATATTTTTCTTCTTTACCCGACTGGGCTTCTAACGCCAGCACTTCAGTTTTTGGAGGATTGCTGCTTGATGTAATTGCGCCAAGAGTATTTATGCAAACCGAATAAGAAAAGAGCACAAAAAATAGACCTGCAAAGAATATGTTTTTCCTAAAGCTTGATAATGCGAAAGCTATAAATATTGATAAAATCGCGTAAGATGGAATCAGATACCGCGATCCAAAAGCATATCCTCCCCATGGATCTCCCCACATTGAATAAAGTAGCACATTCATTCCAACAACGCCCAACAACAATGAAAGTATCGCTCCTGACTTATTTTTGTAAAACAAATATATGCCTACAATGCTTATAAATATAACAGGCGTAAACCACAAGATACTCCTATCGGAAGAAACGAAATGAATATAGAATCCGTTAAGCAGATTCCGTGTTTGGAAAAAAGCAATTGCGTTTTTTGGCTTTCCGCTTGATTTTGGCGCTATTGGATTCCCTGATTCATCAAGTCCCCTCACACCCTGCACAGTACCTGAGAACTGGAATGGATTTCCATAAGATGAAGCATTAAACCACATGAAAAACAAAAGCGGAAAAACTACCGCTAAAATAGCTAAAAAACCTGCAAATTTAATTTTAAAACGTATACGATGAGCAATTTCTTCAACAGAAAAATTCTTCAAAAACGCGGCAATCGCAATTGGCAGCATCAGGAAAAGATTAGGGTAATCAATTGGAATAGACATAGCAAATAAAAACCAAATAACCGCACTTGACCAAACGCTTCGAAAACTAAGAAGCATGTATATACTTACTAAAATAAGAAACGTTGAAATGTGATGCTGGTAAAGGCTTACTCCATAGGCAAAAGCCGGAGTTGCAAATAGAAAGACAAGCGCTCCCAGACTGGCAGCATATGGATTTATCCCTAACGCAATTGCAATTTTACGGATTAAAAAGGCATTAAACAAAGCAAAAAGGGCAATTACAGCAAACGCTCCAACCTGTCCTGCTTCAAAAAACCTCCCTATGATATAGCCTGGGATTACAAGGAAAGAAACACCCGGGGCAAATAACGAGACAAAGTGGCCATTTTTATACCCTAAATCAGGCATGGCAAAACGGGCAATGTCGTGTGAGAAATAAAAAGAATTATCCTCGATTAAAGAATAAACAAGAGCAAATCTGCCTCTTTCCGGAGAAAGTTCAAACGGCCCGTCTTCTTTCCAAAAATTAGTGTTAAGATTGTAGCTATCAGGATTCCCCGCAATTCCGCGTACAGAAAGCATTAAAATTAATACGCAGAACAAAAATAAACCAATTGTCAAAAACGTACCAGGCAGCTTTTTCATATCGAGATCTTCTTACAGTATATCATGATATTGCAAATCAAAAAATTCCTAAAAAAATCCTCGAATAACAATAAAAAATGCTGCAAAGCCTCCGAAGCATTACGACTATATTCTATAAGATAAATCCAGTCCTCCTCTGTTCTCACCCGTCATTGCTGGAATAATGTCTTTCAAAAGACTATTCAAATAGTCTTCGGACATTTTATAAAAGCTATTATTCTTTTCTTCCAAAGCAAGAGTTTGAATTGTGTAAAAGATTGTCAATGCTAAAAACTTCTTTTTTTGCTCGTACGTTCCTAACAGTTCGTATAATAGTTTAATAGTATTGTCTATTCCGAAATCTTTTGTGAAAAACTGCGATATAATTGCAATGTCTGTTCCTTCCTCAGCTAAAACGCACATGTCTGGATCGATCACAAATATTGTATTTCGATCACAAAGGATATTTCCGGGATGTAAATCTCGGTGTGCAAGAATATATTTTGGACTAAAAATATTAGTTAAAAGATATGACTTATAAAAAAGATATGCTAATTTTAAATAGGTGAATATATTACTCCTGTCTTTTTTTGCTGCGTAAATCAAATAAAAAGGAAAACTTAATAATATATGAATAGGTTTTCGTTTGGAGAAAAGGTTATGATTTTTTTTTATTGAATCGCTCAGGATAGTAAAAAAACATAGTATTTTTTTCAACGTTTCTACCTTAAATTTATTTGAAAAAAATTTTAACGGCTCGCCGTGTACAAATTCCCTCATAACCATGATCTCATCTTTAATCTCATTAACGGCCAGGACTTTTGGAAATTTAATTTGGAAAGAATTACCAACGCTTAATTTGTTTAATTCTTGCAACATATGCGCTTCATTTAAGAGATGTTCATAAGCAAGATTCTTATATTTAAAAATTAATTTTTTAATAATAATTTTGCGGCCCACTTTTGACTTATAAATTCCGGTAGTTATTGAATGAGAATTTATTTGTTTTTTATATAATTCTATTAAAGAATAGTTCTTAACATTCCCATAACCCCTGCTATAAGAAACGTCAGAAAATCTCTCAATGAAATCAAATATTTTTCCTTTTATTAATTTTTGGATTGTAAGAAAATGTGTTTGCATAATTATTTTGTTGAAGCGATAGGACTCCATATGGCTTCATTATTCTTTTTAGATAAAGAAAATATCATTTTAGAATAAAGCTGAATAACAATATAGAAAAAGGCCAAAATAGGATTTCTCATGCCAACATGAATAAAAGAATTAATTTTATCCTTTAGTGTTATTGCCGCGTATTGTTTTATAAATTTTTTTCCAAAATTCTTTTCGGATGATGACGGCGATCTCAAAAACCTTACCATTTGATTTACATAATCTTTTATTTTTTTAGGTAATTTATAATATGCTTTTGCATCCTCTACATAAACAAAGTTAAGCTTCTTTTTCTTTGTAAGAAGAAAATAAAACTCATCATGCATAAATTGCTTATCAAGATCTTTTGCGGACATATAATCGGCTTTAAATGCCATTATTTGATCGCTGCTTAGATAATAATCTACATTTCGCAATGAATTTTTTAATATGTCGTTTGTGAGCTGTATGTTAAAACTTGAAATCTTTTCAACGAATGTTTTAGGGGAGTCAGGAACTAAATTACCTGACGTTACCATAAGTCTTTCATCGCCTAAAAATGGTTCAATAAGTTTTTTTATTACTGTAGTATTCTTTAATCGCAAGTCAGCATCAAGTATAACAATTACATCTGGGAAGTTTTTCTTAGAAAGCTCTATGAGTTTTTTCACAGATCCGGATTTGCCTATTCTAAATTTATTAACAATTAGATCTATATTTTTATTCTGATATTTTTTTACTATATTATTAGTATTATCCGTACTCTTATCTGATACAACTATTGTTTTAATTAGTTTATAGTTTATGTCATTTTGAGATAAAATATCATTAATAATAAGTTCAATATTCTTCTCTTCGTTGTATGCGGGAATTCCTATCGTTATTGCTAATTTATTATTTTTCATATTTATAAATTTATAATACTCCGCTTAGTTTTAAGCGTCTGGATGCACTTGAAACTTCATATGTAAGATCTATATTTTTGTAAGGGTATGCCTTTATAACTAAAAATATCACTGTATATGCAATTAAATAAAACGGGCTGTTTAATAAAGATAAGGCTATATTTTTTAAAATGATGGGTGCTGGAATACCAAATTCCCTTTTAAGGAATTGTTTTTGAAAATACGGCAAAAATTCGCTGATACTATTTAAAAAACGACTGCTTTGCGTTTTGTGTTCTGAGAAATTAGCAGGCGATCTGTAATAAACTTGAGTTTTTGGCTGATATACAAATTTAAACCCTCTTTTTATGCACAATAAATAAGAGTATGCATCTTCCGAAAGTACACCTTTCCATACAAAATCTTTAATAAATTCTCTTGAAAATGCTCTTGCCCTGCCATGACAAAGATATATATTGTTTCCATGATTCCATGATTCATACATTCTGGTTTTGAAGTCTACGCTAAAATTTATAATTTTCTCAAAAAGATTGCCGGCGGAAATAGGAATAATTGCGGGAGAAACAATTCCGACTTTTTCGTCGTTAAGAATAGGTTCTATAAGTTTTTGAATAAACAAACTGTCGTTAATTACAATATCTCCATTCAAAAGCACAAATATATCTCCTGTTAATTTTTTAACAATAATGTTTTGTGTCAATACCTGTCCAATTCTCTGATTGTTCTTGAATAATTTTATTATTTTATTTCTTATTTCCAAAACCCTATTGCCAGTCTCATCCGTACTTCCATCCGAAACAACAACTATTTCTTTGATGATAAAATTATCCTGTTTTTGCGCCAAAACAGAAGAGAGAAGTATTTTAATATTTTCTTCCTCGTTGTAAGCAGGAATACCTATTGACACTGATTTTTTCATATTTATATTACTCCTTTATTGCTTAAATAATAGAATAGTCTTCCGTTGTTATACTTAAAGTCAATTTTTCCAATCATGAGTCTTGCTTTTCTGACAAATTCCTTCAATAGTTTATTTTGCTCATTATTACGTAAACAATCCTCAAGCGCTTCAGCTAATTCTGGATTTGTTTTCTTATTCTTTAACTCTTCTAACGTGTGTCTGAAGTGACGCAAATGAGTCTTCACAACATATAACTTGCGTAATATACTTAAATTAATCGGCTTATTAAACGATTTAGATTTTTTTAACGCTCCAACAGCTTCTAACATAATCATAGTTCTAAAGCATTTCTCGCATTCGCAGCAATTATAGCTGCCCTTTTTGTTTCTCCAGCAGACTCTTAAGCTTATTAACATTTTTTCAGAATCAGATAGGTATCTTACTTTTTCCAGCCTGTTTCTTTCTATCCCGTCATGAATGACTCGTAAAGTTTCTGTTGACCAAAGCGGATCAAGATCAGGATGCGAACCAACAGGGCGCATAGCTGTTAGTTCCACCCCTGCAGACATATAAACCTCTTTAAGGCCATTTCTTAATGCTAGACAAACTGCTCCCATTGCAGACCCGCATTGATCCTCCCATTCAACATAGCGATCAGTAATTTGACGGATGTTAGTTCTTACAACTATTATTTCAACTTTTTCTGTTTTAGCAAAATTCATAATAGGTGTTATGGCTTCATTAAACAAGCTATTATTTTCAAGTTTAACATCGAATCCATGAACAGTTATTAAATGAGTAATTTTGTTTTTTCCTTCTTTTTTGTTTTTTAGATATGTATAGGAGGAATCAACACCTCCTGAGAAAAATAACGCGACGTTTTTCTTATTGATCGTATCTTTTACAGCCTGCTTCACCTTTATATTTACCTTTTTCATCCCCATATTCCAACTTTCCACCAAATTCATTATCTTTTGTGTTGATTTTAATAGCTTTTCTGATACTGATCCCTCTATAGTTATATTTTCGCTTATTTTCATACAACTAAAAAGAACAACTGCTAAAAATGGACTTGCGTCTTTCACGATAAATTTACCGTATTTTCTATCGACAGAAAAATATATTCGATTGTTGTTTCCTGATTTAAATTGCATATCTGCAGACAGACTTGCCGTTTTATCCGTTAATTCAACCTGTATGTTTTTAATTGTCATAATACATCCTCTTATATTCCTTTAAGATTTTTGACCATCTTTCTTGCTCTTTATTTTGAATGTTGCTGACTCTGGAAGTAATTATTTTTCTTAAGATACTTTTGTTTTGATGTGCTTTCGTCAATAACGCAACCAAATTATCTTCATTTATCACTTCGCAATTTATAGAATACTCCTCCATACCTAACTGTTTTGTAATTCCCTCTGTCTTATGCTCATACGAAAGGGCAACGAATGGCGTCCCTTGCGTTGCTGCTATAATATTCGAGTGCATTCTCATACCCAAAAGCAAATCTATTTCAGAATAAATAGTAATTGCATTTTTTAGGTCGGAAGCATTTTTTACGGGTAATACCTTGCAGCCGTTAAGCTTAAGTTTTATTACGATCTCTTTCATGATGTCTACGTCGTTATCTCCATATTCTGGAGCGTCGACTTGAATAATAGGCTGAAGCAATAAGTCATTTAATTTCGAAAAAGCTGCGAGGCCGTTTACAATTTTATCTTCAAGTTCACTTTGACGTTTTTCTCCAAACCATTTTCGGATGGTAAACCCTAAAACAAAACGGGCATTTCTCTTTTTCTTCAAGGATTTTCTTTTTAAAAAAAGCGCATGATCGGAAGAAAGTATTATATTTTTAATATTATTTTTTTGCATACGCTTATACGAAATTTCCTCGCGCGCGCTAACTATGTTTAAATGATTTAAAAATAATCCCGCTATTTTTTCCTGCCATGAGTACGCAAACGGACCAAAACTCATTGGAGCAGCAATTTTTTTTCCATTCGAAAACCTTGAAAATTCAAATAATACTAACAACATAAAAAGATTCAGCGCTTGCTTTATGCCTTTTTGAGACCTGACATAACCATTTCCAACATAGACTATTAGATCTGCTCTTTTATAGTCATTTATAAGTTTATGCAACTTTTTATCAAATATTATTTTATTAAAATTAATTCTGTTCAATATATATTCTAAAAATAGTTTATACATACGCATTGCCCTTACCAACGGATTTTTGTTTGAAAATACAGCCCAACTATAGAGCGTATGATCTACTCGATATTGGGCATTTTGCTTATACAGATGCGGGTCTGTGCTATGGATTGTTATCTCTCCATTTCCATGCGTGCTTTTTAATAATTTTAAAAGCTCTTTGAGCATAACCTGATCTCCCAGGTTAAGCGGGCTGGTGGCGTTGGGAATTAAAATTTTCAATTTTTTTTTCATATTATTATTTTTTTATTTTTCATAGTTTTAGCTAATTCTTTTTGTTGATAAATCAACTTGCCAATTAGGATTTAAAGACTCGTTCAGGGATATTTTAAAAATTCTGGTGTAAAGCGAGATTAAAATGTAAAAAATAAAAAATACCGGATTTTTTAAAAATTCTCTTACTACCGCCTTCAGGAAAGTTAACCGAGGGATTTTATAATCTAGCGGTGCATAACCAAAATATTTAGACATTTCTTCTTTGGAGTATTGAAAGCGACTACTTTTTCTTAAGTGCTCTTGCAAACTCTGGGGATTCCTAAAGAAAATTGAGACGGATGACAAGTATTTAAACTTTCCACCGTTTCTTTTATTTTCAAAATACATATACTGATCAGATGAAACTACATCGTCTTTCAAGTCAAAATATCCTTTAATCCAACTTGTCCTCGTCGCTTCAAATCTACCTATAACTGACAGGTAGTTATCTCCGCTGTTCCAGTCTTTCGAGATTCTATTTACAATATTAGTTCCAATACTGATAGCCCTTTCTGCCAGTGACTCTGATTTAATAGGTTGGTTATAAACACTAACCAAAGTAGTTTTTTTGTTCTTTTGGAACTCATTTATTACTGTCTTTAACGTGTTTTGCCCAAATAGGACATCATCGTTTGTAAAAACAATTAAATCTGTATTGCAAAGCTTTAAAATTTGCTTTTTCTTTTTAAACTGGCTACCCTCAACTTTATTTTCAATAAGTTCCACACCATACTTTTTAAACTCTTTTTTTATTTTGGAATTGATGGGTTCCCGATCGGCTACAATGATAAAGCGGAATCTATCAATTCCCTTAGATTTTCTGATCGACTTAACAGTTTCAAGAATTGACTCCCCACCATAACAGGTTGTAATACCAACTGTAAGGATAGTTTTTTTTGTTTTCATATTATTTAAAGAAGTATTCAGATTGCTCTTTCCAGAGCCTATCTGACAGTCTGTCTACTGGAAATTCTACGTCTTCAAATGTTAAAACCGCATCTTTTTCAACATCATTTTTTAAAATACAGTCCACTGCAAGGCCCATTGGCAAAAGTTTTTCTTTTCGTGCAATATCACTATTTTCGCATAACCCATAAGTCATATAACATCCTATACCATCAATTGCTTGACCCTTTTTTAAATCAGTTTTAGCTACCGTAATAACTTCGACCAATGGTCCCTCTAAAGCTACAACTGTTGGATCTTTGAAGATAACAGCTCTTGCAATTGAATTAGGAACTTCAAAATGGCACAAATGATAAGGGACATAGAAGCAATAAAATGGTCCTTCACCTAATTTGTATAAATTAAGATAGTGATTTTGCTTTGGATCGTCGTAAGTTCCTAAAATAAAAACTCCCGGACTTGGGAATGCGCCAACTACATAATCCACTATCCCGCCATCCTTTAAGAGGACCTCGTGTGCATACCATTTATCTGCCTCCATTACCGAAGTCCCCACCTTCACCGTTGGTCCATACATTCCTCTTTTGCCAACTCTCATTCCAGTTGCATTTGCAGTTACCGCTTGTTCAAAAGAAATCTTAGACCCATCTGCAAAAGATGTAACCATTGATGGATTTTGTCCCCACTTTTTTGCATATCCTTCCTGAGTAGTAGGATTTCGATACGGGTCATGCAAGCCTTTAATATTTCCGCATAAAACTGGCTTAACCCCAATTCCAGTAACAAAACTAAATAAATTCTGTGTTGCCCCTGGCTGGTCTCCATCTGCGACTGTATAAACAACACCTGCATCATCTGCATATTTTTTCAAAATTGGACCAATTGTTCCATCAAGCTCAGCACTCATTGTAACAACTTGCTTTTTATTTTTGATTGTATTAAGCACTATGTGAGCACCATACTCTATGGATCCTGTAACTTCAAGTATTACATCTATTTCTGAACTATCTATAAGAAGCATTGCATTATCGGTTACAGCATATTTGCCTGCATTTATCGCATCCGATAATTGAGAATTTTTTTCTATTAATTTGGGATCCGCCACACCAGCATACTCGTAGGTTGTTATAGCCTTCGAAAGAGTTCTGTTAGCAATTGCTGACAACCTCATCCCTTTTGTGTAATTAATTATTTGATTTGCAATTCCTTGCGCCATAAATCCCGCACCAACCATACCAACTCGAATCGGCTTTCCTTCTTTTTCTAATTTTTCTAAAGCTTTATCAACAATTATCATAGTTACTCCTTAAAATCAGGATTGTTCTTGTCTTTTTCTGAAAGGACAGTTACTTCAATTGGCCATTTAATGTTAAATGCAGGATCGTTATATCTGATTATTCTTTCGCTATCGAAATTATAAAATGCCGAAACTTGATACGAAACTTCCGTGTTATCTTCAAGGGTTAAGAAACCATGAGCAAACCCTTCAGAAAGAAAAAGTATTTTGTAATTCTTGCATGAAAGTTCGACCCCAAACCATTTCTTGTATGTAGGTGAATTTTTCCGAACATCGATTATCACATCATAAATTGCGCCTTGAGTACACCTGATAAGTTTGGCTTCTTGATAAGGCTTAGTTTGATAGTGTAGTCCACGTAGAGTACCCTTTTTTTTACTATATGCCATATTGGTTTGTACCAGCTTTCTATAAATGCCGTGCTCTTTAAACTCGTTTTCATCCCAAGTTCTTGCAAAGAAACCTCTATCATCTTCACGTTTTTCAAGATCTATTATAAATGCTCCCTTTAAGGGTGTTTCAAAAAATTTCATATTTTTATTTATGTATTAATTCTTTTACATACTTTGCGACAGCAAGACAAGATGTCCATGCAGGACTATCCATTCCTACAAGTTGGATACAATTTGGAAATACATCATCTCTTTTTATAATAAAATCAGTTGATCCTTTCAAAACTGCCATAATACCTGCATAATGCGGTTTCAAATCTTCCGCTCTAAGACCTGGCATTAAATGATGAACTTTTTGTATATAATCTTCAGGATTTTTAAGGTTTGTCATATAGTCTTCTTTGCCAACATTGAATGTTTTCAGAGGTCCGACTGTCACGAAATTGCCAAACGGAGAAACATGGACGCCAAGTGTTTTGGTAACTTTCCCTGCTCTTAATAATTTTCGTATTTCAGCTACAGGTAATTCTGCAATTTGCTTTGTGCCGCTATAATAACAAAATGGAATAGAGTACAGATGCATACCTTTAAAAGAAATGTCTTTCCTACTTGTCGGGTTATATTTATAAAGCTCTCCCCGTACCGGATCAATCTGGTAATTATTACTTGGATTAATCATCTTTGCTATCTCATCTGAATAGAGACCTGCCGCATTGATTACCGAATCTGACTTCATGCTTTTTATCCCTGAATTTGTGTGCAATGTTATAATAAATTTTGTTTTCTCTGCATGTATCGCATTAACTCTTGTTCCTAAGAAAAACTTTACACCATCGGTCTTGGCAAGTTCTTTAAGTTTTTCAATAAGCGGACTTAATGCAGCTGAACCCGTAGATGGAACAAGAAGAGCTGAAGTAACTGTACCAATATTCGGCTCCATTCTCGCGGCCAACTTAGCTGAAATTTTTTTAATTTCAACCCCATTTTCAATACCTATCTGGAAGAAAAAATCAAGATTCTCCTCTTCTTGTGAATTACGAGCAAGGATTAATTTTCCTGTTCTTTTATGAGGAAGTTCATATTTCTTACAGAATTCATACATGAGCTTATTTCCCAGAACGCATAGTTTTGCCTTTAACGGCTCTATATCCTTAGGATAATATATGCCGCTATGAATAACTCCTCCGTTGGTGGAAGACTGGTTGAGTCCTGGAATAGTAGAATTTTTTTCAATAACAGCGATATTTTTGTGTCCGTGTCTAGACAGTTCGTAAGCAATTGCGCAGCCAATTATTCCTCCGCCAACAATCACAGTTGAATACTTTTGATTTAAATAATTCATATTTTATCTCCAGAAAAACTTTTCATCTATTTGATTGGTTTTCCTTAAATACTCAATCTTTTTAAGTCTTGTATATGCTTTATCCATGAATACTTCTTTTGTCATTTTAATTTTTTCAAATATTTCCTTAAGCTCTTTTACACCATATGCTGTATTATATTTGCAGGAAAATCCGGGTAGAACGGTTTTAATCTTGTTAAAATTTACTTTGTAATTTCGTTTGTCCGCACCGTTTTTATTTAAGCTTACTGTGCATCCCGGAAACGTATTTTTTATAATCTCTGCTACATCTCTAATCTGATAGTTTGAGTTCGTGTCTCCCACGTTCATAATCTGGTTGTGTATTTTTTTCAGGGGGGCTTTGAGCGCGATTAATACTGCTTGACATACATCCAATATATGAACCAGTGGACGCCATGGTGTTCCATCACTATTCATTTTTATTTCTTTTGTTGTAAACGCGAGTCCCGCAAGGTTATTTACCACCAGATCAAACCTTAAACGGGGAGATGCACCATACACGGTAGCGTTTCGAAAGATTATCGGAGAAAAGTTATTGTCCGCTAATTTTTGCAAGGTTTTTTCATTTAAAACCTTTGATTTAGCGTACTCAGTTAATGGATTCGTCGGAGATGATTCGTCAGCAATATTATCCGATGCGCCATAAACACTGCACGAAGAAAAATAAATGAACCTACTCACTCCTGCTTCTTTTGCAAGCATAGCCAATTTGACTGTTCCTTTATGATTTATGTCGCGAGTAATCTTCGGATCATTTTCTCCTAATGGGTCGTTTGAAAGCTCGGCCAAGTGTACAACAGCATCAAATCCTTCAATATCTTCGATTATTACATCACGAATATCTTTTTTTATTAATTTCGGTTCTTTGAAGTCTGGCATATCGTAAAGCCACGCACCACGATAATATCCGGTATCAAAACCCACGACCTCATATCCTGCCTTTAAAAGTTCTTGCCCTAAAACTGTACCTATATAACCATCTATTCCTGTCAAAAGTATTTTCATATTATTCCCATACCTTCCATGGAACGCGTCCTGTCTGCCATATTTTCTCTAATACATTTCTATCGCGGAGAGTATCCATGCATTGCCAAAATCCCGTGTGTTTGTACGCCACAAGCCCTCCGACTTCTGCTATTTTTTGCAGCGGTTCCTGCTCCCATACGGTTTCATCTTCATCAATATAAGAGAGCGCCTCAGGCTCAACAACAAAGAAACCACCATTAATCCATGCGCCGTCCCCATCAGGTTTTTCTTTAAAACTTTTAACTTTGTTTGAATTGCCTTTAAGCGTGAAGACGCCGAACCGCCCTGGAGGTTGTACGGTTGTCATCGTAACCATAGCTTTCGATCCATTATGAATTCTGACAACCTCTGAAATATTCACGTCAGATACTCCGTCTCCGTATGTGAGACAAAATGTTTCATTTCCAATGTACGAAGCGGCTTTTTTGAGCCTGCCCCCGGTCATTGTCTCTTCCCCTGTTTCAACCAGTGTTACTCTCCAGTTTTCAACGCCGTTTTTGTGTATCTGGAAAGTGTTATTTTTAAAGTCGAAAGTGACGTCAGATTTATATAGGGCATAACTGGCGAAATATTCTTTGATAATATTGGACTTATAACCACACAGAATTATGAAATCATTTATTCCATGCTTTGAATAAATTTTCATGACATGCCAGAGTATAGGCTTTCCGCCTATTTCAACCATCGGCTTAGGCCTAACGCCTGACTCCTCGCTTATCCTAGTCCCGAATCCTCCTGCTAAAATTACTGCTTTCATTTATATTTCCCCCTCGCAAACTTCGCCAGTTTTTTTGTGGAATCAATTATATGATTAACCTCTTCACCTGATAAATCAGGATAAAGAGGAACAGTAAAACAGCGTTCTCCTATAACTTCTGTTATGGGAAGTGTGCTTTTTAATAATTTTAAAAGCTCTTTGAGCATAACCTGATCTCCCAAATTAAGAGGGCTGGTAGCATTGGGAATTAAAATTTTTAATTTTTTTTTCATATAATTGTTTCTTTATTTTTCGGGGCAGTTTAGAATAAAATGCGTTAAAGGGGAGTATCCCTGTCATTTTCTATCTCAAGATTTGTGAGGGCTCTATTGTAGATTCTAACCTCATCAATAAGGCCA
>MFNZ01000063.1:11921-14005 GCA_001782195.1 Candidatus Levybacteria bacterium RIFCSPHIGHO2_02_FULL_37_13 | reverse complement strand
GGATACTGTTACCGAAAGTAAACTCGCGATTGCACTGGCCAAATTAGGAGGGATTGGAATCATACATAGAAATTTATCTGTAGAAAATCAGGTAACAGAAGTTAAAAAAGTAAAGAAAGGCCCTTCGGCGAGCTCAGGGCGAGCTTTGCTCGTTGGCGCTGCGGTTGGCGCAAAAGAAGGATATAAAGATCGTGTTGAGGCTTTGGTTAAAGCAGGAGTTGATGTAATTGTTGTTGATTCTGCAGACGGTTATAAAAAAGTATTTATTGATGCTACAACCTACATTAAAAAAACCTATCCTCAAGTTGATGTAATTGCAGGAAATGTCGCAACATATGAGGGTGCAGAAGCTCTGATCAAAGCAGGAGCAGATGGTTTGCGGGTTGGTGTTGGACCTGGGGCAATTTGCACAACCAGAATAATTTCCGGAATGGGAGTACCTCAAATAACCGCGATTTTAGAAACAGTTCGTATGGGCAAAAAAGCCGGAGTTCCGATTATCGCGGATGGGGGCATTAGATATTCGGGAGATATAGTCAAGGCATTAGGAGCCGGAGCATCAACAGTTATGATAGGAAGCTTATTTGCGTCAGCCAGAGAAGCGCCGGGGAAAATCGTAATGCTTAATCTAAGTCAAGTGCCGCATAGATTTCAGAGTAGTTTGAGTCAAAACACAAAAAAGTATGAATTTAAAGAATACAGAGGGATGGGCTCAATTGCTGCTATGAAAAAGGGCGCGGAAATAAAATCCGAGGGAGAATTTCATGGGAAAAGCTATAAAGATCGCGTACTCGTGGCAGAGGGTGTTGAGGGATTGGTGCCGGTAAAAGGTCCCTTGGAAAATATAGTTGATCAGGCGGTGGGAGGAATATTGTCCGGAATGTACCATGTTGGTGCAAAAAATATTGCAGAGTTACAACAAAAAGCGAAATTTATTCAAATTACGCAAGCGTCGCTTAACGAAAGTCATCCACATGATGTGCTGATAACCAATCCCGGTGAAAATTATTAATTTATTTCTCAAGCTCCAAGAATTTATATTTGTATCCTTTTCCCTCTTTTTTTTCTTCAAATATAATTTTTTTGAACTCTGAAAATCTAGGAAAAAAAGTATCGCAATTATAATCTCCTTCAACGATTGTTAAATAAAGTTTATCCGCCATACCGATTGTTTGTTCAAAAATGCTTTGTCCGCCAATGACGAATATTTCGTCTAGCCTTGCAAGTCTTCGACCTCTTCGAGAGCCTGAGGGCTCCTCAGAGCCTCGAACGGCCTGAGGCTCAGACCCGAAGGGGTGAGACCTTGCGAAGTTAAACGCTTCGTCCAATGAATACGCAGCTTGAGAGCTCTCTCTTTCTGGTTTATAATTCTTGTCTCGAGTCACAATAATATACAATTTCCCCGGCATTGGATTTCCACTTTTGTTGTAATACCAAACCATTGATTCGTAGGATTTGCGGCCCAAAATTACTACATGATCTTTTGTCAAACTTTTCAAATGCACCAAATCCTCTTTTATGTGCCAGGGGATTTTATTATCCTTCCCAATCCCCCTTTTCTCATCCATCGCGGCAATAATGCTAATCTTCATTCCTTTTCGTACAAGCCTCCTGCTATGGTTAGCTCTCCTTTTATCGGAGGGTAGGGATTGTAGTTTTCAAGAACAATTTTGTCAGGGGTAAAATCCTCCAATTTATTCATTTCTCCAATAATTTTTATTGTAGGAAATGGCCTGGGTGTCCTTTTCAGCTGTTCTTTCACCTGATCTACGTGATTTTCGTAAATATGCACATCTCCAAAAGTATGTATAAATTCCCCGGGCTGAAGCCCCGCAATTTTTGCAAGAATTATAGTAAGAAGAGCGTAAGACGCAATGTTAAAAGGTACTCCCAAAAATAAATCAGCGCTTCTTTGATAAAGTTGCAAAGAAAGCTTATCTCCACGTTTGCTTATTTGATACATGTTGTGGCAAATCGGGAAAAGCGAAGCGTCTTCATGCTCTGCCATTGTATAAAGATATTCGGGGTTCCAGGAATTAACTATCAAGTTTTTCGCATCCGGATCTTCTTTTAACTCCTTCATC
>MFNZ01000063.1:0-11913 GCA_001782195.1 Candidatus Levybacteria bacterium RIFCSPHIGHO2_02_FULL_37_13 | reverse complement strand
TAATTGATCTATAGTTCGTTTTGTTCGGGCTTGCCCTGAGCTTGCCGAACGGGCGGGCCATTTGCGCCACATCTCTCCATAAATTCTTGGCAGCTCTCCCCATTTTTTCGCAAATTTACTGTCAGTCCTAATCTTCTCTACGAATTCCTCCTTGGTCAACTTTTGAATTTTGCCTTTTGAATTTTTAATTGCCCGCAAATAGTATTTATACGGATAATCGTCCCAAATGTGAACATTGTTATCAACTAAGTATTTAATATTAGTTTCGCCTTTGAAAAACCAATATAACTCATGCAAAACGCCTTTCCAATAAACCCTCTTTGTGGTAAGGAGTGGAAATCCTCTGGACAAATCATATCGCGTCTGTCGTCCAAAAAGACTATACAAAACCACATCTGTCCCACGATCAACTTTCCTTATCCCATGCTCCAAAGCTTCCTTAACTAAATCTAAATATTGATATTCCGGATGTCTAATCATATTCTTTTCCCCATGTCATTCTGAGTGAAAACGAAGAATCTCGAGCGATAAGCGAGATCCTTCACTTACGTTCAGGATGACAAGGAACAAACTATACTTGTTTCTCTTTTTTGCGTGCGGTGACGCGGCCGCCTTGCCACTGGCCCCTATACATTGAGCCGCCGCCTTTGACTTCTGAGAACTGAATATGGACAATGCGCGCGCCCATTTCGATTTCAACTGTTATCGGTCCTTCATTTTTGAGGCCAAAAATAAGTCCTCCGCAATATCCGGGCGGCACATTTCCAGTACGCAGAAACAATCCCGAACGATAACTGGTTGATCTTGGAGTTATACTAGCGGTTAAATCCGCAGGCATATTTACTGACTCTATTGTCTTAACCAGGTAAAATTCGCCTGGTTTTATAACTAGTGTTGGTGATTTAGCCTCTCTTTTCTTACCACGATCGTTATGTTTATCGTGAAGCTGATTCACCATCTTGTTCCTTTCATTATGCTTTGCGACAAGTTCTATTTCCGCAGTTTTGCGATGAATTTCACCCAAAAATGCATCACCAGTTATCTTGTAAACCTCTCCAAGGCGCAAATCAAATCCGGCACCTTCGGGATTGGTCAATTCCCGCTTGCTCAAATTCTCAACTAGTTTTTTAGTTTTTACAAGTTGTAATAAAAGTTTCGGCCCCAAAATCATAAATAAATTCGAATATCGAATATCGAAACTCGAAGCAAATTCAAATCACCGAAATACAAAATTAAAAACGTTTCGATCGTTAGAATTTAGAATTTTGATATTGTTTCGGATTTCGGATTTCGTGCTTCGAGTTTTTTAATAATCTCCTCTGTTACTTCTTCCGCACTCTTTTCTCCATCAATCACAACGAAATGGTTGGGAAATTGTTTGACTTGCCATTCATATCCTCTTGCGATTTTTTCCAGTTTTTCTTTTTTTTCGTACATAACCTCTTTTACTTTATCCATTATTTTCAATCTCTTCATTGCCGTATCTGCGGATACGCGTAAATAAAATGTTATGTCCGGAACAATAAATTGGTGATACAAGGACATAAGCCCTTGAGTAATGTTAATAAGTTTTGTGTCGGGCGAATCATAATTTATTACGCCCCGATCAAACATCCCATATGGAACGTTTGACCAAAGACTCCTATGCGACAATACAATTTTCCCGTTTTTTAACGACGGCTCAACAACTTCTTTGTGATTTATAATCCGCTCTGCTGTATAAAGATACTGAAGGGATTGGGGCGGAACTTTAATCCTTGACTGAAGGATTTCATGAATAAGTCTCCCCACCGCGCTTCCTTCTTTTCTAGGCTCCGAAGTTACAGCAACACTTTTGCCTTTTTTCAACAAATAATTCTTGATAATTTCAACTTGAGTAGTTTTCCCGCATCCGTCAATTCCCTCAAAAGCAAAATATTTTCCTTTGTAAGGATTTTTTCGAAGCTCGATGTCAAACTCTATGTGATATTTCATTCTTCCCTCCTGTCATGCCGAACTTGTTTCGGCATCTCGTTTGACTGTAAGCACACCTGCCTGCTGGCAGGAGATCCTGAAATAAATTCAGGATGACATTGGTGGTATTTCATTTCTCCTCATGCATTTTGCTCTCATCCGGTCCGTTTTGGTTGATATATTTGGAGCGTTTATTCATAACATACGGTACTTCTGCCTCGGATGACAACTCTTCAAATGTCATCGCGCAAATTCTCATGCCAACAGTCAGGCTTACCGCCATTCTTCCCAAATTACCAAGCTCCAAAACACATTTGCCATCCCATCCCGGATCAAAAATAGATGCAGTTGAATGCACAACAATCCCCAGTCTTCCCAACGATGATCTTCCTTCCAATCTTCCCATTAAATTATTTGGAATTTTTACACGCTCAAGCGTTACTGCCAAAACAAAATCCCCAGGCTGCATAACAAAATTCTCTCCGCTTTTAACAACTACCTCGCGCGTAATCTCTTTAGTGTAATCTTTTTTTGAAGGATCAATATACGCATTGCTGCTATGTTCAAAAACCCGAAAAGTATTTCCCAGCCGAAGATCAATAGAGCATGAACCAAGCTGAGTTTTTAGATCGGGGACCGGTGAAATTTCAATTCTGCCGCTTTCTAATGCTTTTTTTATATCTCTATCCGACAAAACCATACAAAGATTATAGCATACTTCTTACTTCTCCAACCAAGTACAAAGAACCAGTGACAACGATGATCGCTGGGATATTAGGATATTGGCCGGCCTCGCCGCTAGGCGGGGATATTAAGATATTAAGTGCTTTACCTAATGCTTTTCTCGAATCCTTTTCAACTATAACCTTCGCGTCATATTTAATTTTTAATATTTGATTTTTGATTTTAAGCGCATCCGCAGATGAGCTCACTGCCATGTCTGTCGCCCTGTTAAACTCTGTAACGATAATTTTATCCGCGACTTTGGTAATCTGTTGTAGCATTTTTGGTATATCTTTATCAAATTTAAACCCAACAATAAAAATTTTTTTATGTTTTGGATAAAGTTTTTTAAACGTTGCTAAAAACGCTTTCATTTTGGTAGGATTGTGAGCTCCGTCGAGAATAACGGTCTTTTCCTTGTCATGCTGAACTTGTTTCAGCATCTTTTTCTGCTTTCCAATGTACCGAGATCCTGAAATAAATTCAGGATGACACACGATTACTTCAAACCTCCCCGGGAAAAAAGCAGTTTTTAATGCTTTCTTTATATTTTCTTCCGAAACATTAAAACCAAACTTTTTAAGCTCTAAAACTGTTTTAACTGCCAAACTAGCATTTTCAACTTGATATTTCCCCAAAAAAGAAAGCTCTAAGCCATTTAATTTCTTTCTGCTATCGCTGTTGATTATTAAATTAAAAATAGTCCTGCCAAGCCTTGCTTTTTTTATTTTAAAATCAAAATCTTTTCCAATCCTATACAATTCTGCCCCAACTTCTTTACATCTATCCTCAATTATTTTTATAACCGACGGTTGCGTTACTCCTGTAACAACAATTAAATCTTGCGTTAGTTCGCGGGGAGCTTTGGCATGAGAAAATTTTTCACTAGACCCCGCTGAGCGGGGCGTGTCCCGAGGCGAGCTATAGCGAGCCGCAGGGATGCTTGCATTTGAAAAATTTTTGAACTGACGAAGCGACCTCAGCGAACTACGATTCTTAATAATTCCCGCTTTTGTTCTTGCGATCTTTTGCACTGACCCTCCCAAAATATTTGTGTGATCCAATGAAACATTTGTTAAGACAGCGATTAATGGATACAAAGTATTTGTCGCGTCAAACTCTCCTCCCATCCCAACCTCTACAACCGCAATATCCACTTTTTGTTCCGCAAAATACAAAAACGCCATCGCGATTAGAATCTCAAAATACGAGGGCCCGCCTGCACTTGCCTTCGGCAAGAGACGATGGCGGGCAGGCGCTCCAACTTTACCCTGAGCGAAGTCGAAGGACATCTTTTCAATCGCTGGAATAATAAGGTTTAGAAGCTTAACAAACCCTTCATCCGAAATTGACTTTCCATTTATTTGTATTCTCTCGTTTATCTTCTGAAGATGCGGAGAGATTGTAAGCCCTGTTTTATATCCGGCAGTTGTTAAAATGTGCGAAATTAAATATGCAGTTGAACCTTTCCCGGAAGTACCACCGACTAATATAGATTTAAACTTCTCCTGCGGATTACCTAAAAGCGACAAAAGCATTTTCATCCGATCAAGCGGAGGATGAAGTTTAATAGACTTCGGATCTATATTAAAAACAACCTTCCCAATAAAACTTTCTAGGTATTTAACCGCAGCTTCATAGCTTTTAATTTGCATGGGGATATTATACTTCTTCGATTTCCCATTTGGAAGGATTCTGTATTGAACGTTTTACAAACGCTCCAATAACAGGAACAGAGGCGTTAACGAGCGATTTAATTGCTTCAACAGATTTTCTAATATCCTCTCTATGTTTTTCGTCATCAACCGGATTTCCAGCGCATTCTTGGTGGCCATGAACTATAACGCCTTTTGAGTGATGTTTCCCTATTGAAACATCGACTAATTTAAACTTTATAGAATCTACCAAACTCTGATCGACTGGATCCTGACTTAGCTTACCCACTAACCCTGCCTCTGTTATGGTATCCGGAAACTGCGCTCCAAATTTTTCCTTACCAAACTCAGCAACGGCCGCCTGTACTCTCCCGTCCATGCATCCAACCGAAGTAAAAAATGTTTCGTTTGCTTGCGACATATCTTAATTTTTATACTCTTGTAGCGCCAATCGTAAAATCTGCATTGCCTCTTTAAGCTCTTCGGTCTTTAAAACATAAGCAATACGAACCTCACTTTTTCCAAGATTGCGGCTTATATAAAAATCCCTGGCCGGAGTAATCAATAAAGTTTTTTTATTATGCCTAAAAGTTTTCAGAAGAAAATTTATAAAGCTGTCTGAATCGTCAACCGGAAGCTTAACAATTATATAAAATGCTCCTTGGGGCCTTCGGCAGACAACTTTTGGCATCTTGCTCAATCTTTCAAAAACTACATCGCGGCGCTTCTTATATTCTTGTACAATCTTTTTTGTATAAGGTTTTGAATTTTTTAAAAGCGGGACAAGCGCGTACTGCTCGAGTGTTGGAGCAGAAAGCCTAACTTGGGCAATTTTCAAAACACTACTCATTACTTCCTGATTGTAACTTGCAATACAGCCGATTCGAGCGCCAGGGCAGGAAAACCTCTTGGAAACACTGTCAACCACTATCACATTATCCGCGAAATTCTTCATTTTCAAAAAGGTAAAAGGCTCTCCCTCAAAAACAATTTCCCGATATGTCTCGTCAGAAATTATAAATATATTGTATTTTTTGGCTATCGCGCAAATCAGATTGATTTCCTTAAATGTCAAAATAGTACCGGTAGGATTATTGGGGTTGATTACGACTATTGCTTTGGTCTTCTTAGATATTTTTTTCTCGATCTCTTCAGAAGACGGAAGGGAAAAATTATTTTCCACCTTCAGAGTAACCGGAACAAGCTTTACGCCGCACATTTCGGCAATTCCTTTGTAGCTTGAGTAAAGCGGTTCGAAAACAATCAATTCATCTCCATGATCTGTCACTGCCATAATAGCCAAAAGTATTGCCTCTGCGCACCCAACGGTAGGAATAATCTGGTTAGCTTGAAGTTTCACTCCGAAGTCAGAGTAGTATTTTACCCATGCCAAAGTATGCTCTAAAATTCCTGGGCTTGGAGCATAAGGAAGGTTTTTACTTTTATAATTCTTAAGCATTCTCCAAAACTGCATGGGAGGCTCTATATCCGGGTCGCCAACATTGAGCTTTATAACTTTAACTCCTTTTTTTTCAGCTTCCAAAACCAACGGTAAAAACTTACGAATAGGAGAAGCTATAATTCTTTGTGTACGTTGTGATACTTGTAACATATTTCAAAATCCTCACTTGTGGGTCGGGATGGAATCGGACCATCTACTTCTTCATTATCAGTGAAGCGTTCTACCGGTGAACTACCGACCCAATGTTCTACTTAATCAAATCCCAAACTTCTTTTGGTACCATGTCTTTGTCTAATTGCCCCTTTGGTTCCCAGACCATGCATTGAAGCAAAATTTCTTGCATCAAGCGGAGTTTCCGCAATTCTTTAAGCATTTTTTCTCCCTGCTTGGGATTGCCTCCAACCAGTTTGTAATACAAATTTACCAACTGATTAAGCCTATTCGAAATTGCTTTATATGTCGCAATTATTTTCCATTGTCTTGATCTTCTCTGATACGTTCTATACTTTTTTAGATTTTGCCATTCTCCTGCTTGAATCTCCGCATCAATGTCTAATTGTCTTTCGCTATATCCTGTTTCGTCCTCAGCTCTTTGTTCTTTTCTATCATACTCATAATTCATATACGTTTTACGCTGCTAAAATAGCTATAATACCAAGAATCCCTGCAACAATTCCTCCGCGAATCGCCCATTTTTTTCCTGTTTCCTTCCATCCGCCTCGTTCTGGATTAGCCATAAATACTCCTCGATTCTACTTGGCCCTTCGATAAACTCAGGGTCATCTTGCCAGATGAGGCGCGAACCGGACTCGAACCGGTGCATGGTTGTTTTGCAAACAACTGTGTTAACCGCTTCACCATCGCGCCTTGTTTAATCTTTGGTTAAACGACTAAAGACCATGTAGAGTATAGCAAAATACTGGCTGTTTTAAAAGTTCAAGGAGAATAATTACAAATCTTGATAATAATTAAGAAGCTTATTCCCAAGCGCTTCGTAACTAAACTTTCTTGCTAAATTAAAACTTTCTTTTCTTTGTTGCTCAAATAAATTCTTATTAGAAAAAAGTCTTTGGATATGCTTTTTGAACTCATCGCTCTTTCGTGCAGACAAATATCCTTCCTTATAAAGAAGTCTATACTCTTCCAAATCCCGCAAAATCAATGGCAATCCACAGGAAGCAGCTTCTATAATAGACATAGACGCGTTCTCCTGGAAGGATGGAAAGAAAAATATATCGGCCGCGTTGTAAACTTGAGGCATTTTTGAATATGGAAAACCCCCGGCAGAAATAAAATTTTTGGGCGGATATCTTAATAATTGCCGCAATTCTTCATTTTCCGCAGTCAGTCCTTTAAATGGTTTGTCTCCAACCCAAATAAAAGTAAATTCCGGAAGTTCCTTAGCGATTTTGATAAAATAAGATATTCCCTTTCTTGGCTGCACCTGACCAACTCCCAATATTACCTTTTTATCTTTATCCAATCTAAATCGCTTACGTCCTAAACTTCGCAATGCCTCATCGCGTCTAAACATTACGGTATCTATAGCGTTAGGAAATATTTCAATTCTTTGAGTTACTCCTATTTTTCTAAGTTCCAATTTAACTTTTGGAGCAACAGCCAATACCAAATCTGCTTTGTTGTAAAAAAATTTTAGATATTTTCTGGCGCTTCCCGACCAATACTTTGCTCCAATATAACTTCCTTCAAACGAGCTCGGCATTACATGGGCGCTAACTACTATTTTTTTGCTTGTAAAAAGTTTATGTAACCCCAAAGGTCCGGCTGTATGAAGATGTGTAATATGCGCATTTTTGAGCGAATTTACCACAACGTCTGCTCCTAATTTTTTTAGCATTGACACATGATTAAGATATGCAGTATGGACGCCATGATTTTTAGGAAAAAATTCTGATTCGGAGATTATATTAATTTTCATAAATTTTAATAAATAAGTTTTTCGTACAGTTTTTCAAGAGTTTTTGCAGTTGTGGAGATAGAAAATTCTTTAACAGACTTTACCGAATTCTCCAAAAAACTTTTTTTGTCTAAAGGTTTCTTAAGAAGTTTTAAACACGCCTTTGAGAATTCTTTTGGACTGTTATTTACCAAAATTCCATTTATATTGTCTTTAATTATTCCTTTATAAACCGCGTCCTTAACTGCAATTACCGGTAAACCGCCGGCCAATGCCTCAAGAATTACTAATCCTTGGGTTTCTGTTTTGGACGAAAATAACAATAAATCAGCGTCTTTGTAAACAAATGGCATGTCTCCAAAATCAATATTTCCCGCAAAGTATACTTTATTTCCAATCCCCAACAGTCTTCCGAAACTTTCCAGATTTTTCTTTTCCTCTCCCTCTCCAACTATCACTAAAACCGTGTCTTTGTCTTCTTTTGCTATTAGCGCAAATGCTTCTACTAAAAAATCTATTGACTTTTCTTTGCCCAATCTTCCAATAAATAATAAAATTTTATTTTTACTTTTTAACTTCAGCTTTTTTCTTAAAAAGACGGTGTTTTTTACTTTAAACTTTTTGAAATCCACACCGCTTGGTACTACAAAAATTGGCTTTTTAATACCATAAGAAATAAGCTCATTTTTTATACTATCTGTTGGCGCAATAATTGCCGTAAATCTATTACATAAAATCCTGCTTACTTTCTCAACCACTTTTGGCTTGACTATTCCCTTCAGGAAATAATGCGTGTATTTATTCCATAAAGTATGATAAGTAAAAACGCTGGGGATTTTTTTAAGTTTGGCAATTTCAAGGCCCAAAAGGGATATCATCCCTCCGCCGTGAGAATGAACAATGTCAAACTTTTCTTTGTAAAGCCTTAAAAGATTTCTGTCTGGAAAATGGGTCGCTATGCGAATATTTAATTTTTTATGAACAGGAATCGATGAAAGCCTAAGCACATTTTCTTCTTTTTTGTCTTTATAATTTGGATAAGAAGGCGCGATTATAACAACATCGTGTCCCCTATTTCTTAGTTCTTTTGCTGTCTCATAAACCGAAGTAACAACTCCATTTACCTGGGGAAAATATGCATCGGTAAAAAAACCAATTCTCATTTAACTTGCTTTGTCTGGGCGTCAACCGCTTTTTCATAACTCTCAATCCCCCGAATCCATTTGTCCGGCCATCTCATCGGATCCATCCAGTGTGTATAGTTAACACCCATTCCCAAAGCATGCTTTCCGGCCTTAAAAAATCTTTCTTTTTTACTTTTACTCTGTAGAAGTTCGATTTTTTCTCCGGTTGTTGTAGCAGGATCAAGCATTCCTTGTTCAATAAATATTCTATAACTGTCTGTTTCCACAGGGTTACCCCTCATTAACGACTTAATAGCTTCTCCGTTAACGATTTTCTTTAGTTTATTCTGTTGTTCGGATTCGTAAGGAATTATTCCTTTTTGTAGCAAAACATCAGACAATGCTTCTCTAGTTTTATTTGGGCCAGATAAAGCTGACTTTACAAAATCATCTAAAGCCATTCTTATACCAGCTTCTGCCCCAAATCCGGCTACAACTTGCAGCCCTTTAACCGATAAGGGAACCCTGCCAACAACTGGCAATTTTATTGTTTTATCGGAAGGACTATGAACTCCTGTTGGATTATTAAGAAGCAATGTTAAATTTTTCCAAATCTTTGGAAGCTGTTTTGCTGTTTCGCTGGCCAAAACTGTTCCCATTGAACCGGCAAAAAACAAAAATTTCCTTTTTTGCTGAGTTTCTAAAGAATCCTGACCTAAATTTTCCGCTAAAAACTCCGCGTATAGCTTTCCATACTCCGAAAAACCATTTTCTTTAAGATTGTTTAACCATTCCTCAGAAATACTTCCCCAGTTGCTTGTTGGCAAACCAAGCGCATAAACTGTAATATTTCTTGCTTTGTGACTATCCCTTTTTGTTATATCCGGTACCGCTGTTAATACCCTGTCATAGATTATATTCATTATATCGTCAGGGGCTCCTCCCGGAGGAGGCATAAATGGTGTAAAAAGCACTATAGTCTTCTCCGGTAAATTTTCTGAATCTGAATCCACCGGACTGTTTTGGATAGAATTTGCTACATTTCTAACTACAACTTTTGTAAATGGAAATCTAACTCCGGGATTTTCTTTTGATTCAAATACACCAAAGTTTTTTACAACTTCATTGTCAATAGCATCTAACCAAACATTCAATTTTTCTCTTTTTTCCAATACTTGATTTCTAACAGCCTCTTTTGAACTTTCGGGATGAGCAAGACTAATCTTACGCATCAAAACCTTTTCTAAAGTTTTTAATGCAACGCCTTTATGTCCGCTATCCCACTGTTGACCGCTAACTACTTTGTCTCGCGCTAGTAACGATTCTCCATTTGAAAACTCAACCATACTATCTGCTATTATACCATTCCCTAAGCCAATAGATCACGTTTATGACAGTTTTGCTATAATGCTTTTTGTGGGACACTTGTATTTATTTTTGGACTTCATAAGATCGACTCTTCGGATGTATGGGCTTTGGAAACCAACAACAAATACAGTGTTTAAGTACAAAACAACAAATGGAACTGTTTTTAACTTACGAAGAAATACCTTTGATTCCGGAGTTGTTATAGAATCCTGGTGGCTGAAAAGCTACACAAGGCATTTAAAAAATATTCAAAACAACACTGTAGTTATAGATATCGGCGCGCACATTGGGGCATTTTCTCTTCTTGCAGCGACAAAGTATACAGAGAGCCACATTTTTGCATTTGAGCCATCGATTGAAAACTTTTCGTTACTTAACAAAAATGTAAAAGCAAATAACTTAAGCAAACGCATTTCCACATTTAACATAGCTGTTACAGATGGAAAAAAGAAAACCGTAACCTTATATGAACATCCTAGTAATTTAGGCATGCATTCTGTTATTTTTGATTATAATCTTGGAGAAAAAGGCCAACGACAAGAAGTATTAGCTACAACATTAGACAGGATATTCTCTGAAAATAAAATAAAAAATTGCCATCTTCTTAAGCTTGATTGTGAAGGCGCGGAATATGGCATTCTTTTTGCCGCCTCCGAAAATACATTAGAAAAAATCAATAATATTGTAATGGAATACAACGATTACGAAAAAATTGAAAAGTTAAAAAAATTCCTGAAAGATGCCGGATTTAATATAATGCATTACCAAACGCTCCCAATTCCGTTACCTGATGCAATTAAAAACCTTTACCGGCTTAAATTGGGAAAAGCGCCCATTCTAATGGCTTACAGACCAGGAAGTGGTAGGAAAACTAAAGAATAGGATTCATCCCGATTGATTCGGGACCAAGTGCTATTCACTCCACTTTGGTGTACTTATCCCCTCACCACAAGTGGTGAGTGGGTTTCCGTACCTTCTCTCAATCATACTACACTCAGTAAACTGAACATAGTTTTTTAGAAAGGAGGTGATCCATCCCCAGCTTCAGCTAGGGATACCTTGTTACGACTTAAGCTTCATCGCCAATCTCTATCTCCCCCCTCTTTTTAGACTCTATTCTAAAGCTATACTATTTTTAATTCTTCTCTTTAAAAAGCCGTATGCACTTTTAAAAGATTTAATTTGCTTTTCTCTTTTGGTTGCATCAGATTTTGCTAAAAACGCTTCGTAATAAACAAGTATCCACGGTACGCCATTTTTAGTTGATTTTTCTGTCCTTGAATTATGTTCAAGAAACCTAGTTTTTAAATCTGATGTACAACCTATGTATAGCTTTTTGGTTATCTTGCTTTTCAAAATATACACAAAGTGCATACTTTCTCATTCTACATGATAAAGCCCAAAAAGAGGGGGTTCGATAGCTACCGACTTTGCTGCCTTGACGGGCGGTGTGTACAAGACCCGAGAACGAATTCACCGCGGCATGCTGATCCGCGATTACTACCGATTCCGACTTCATGGGGTCGGGTTTCAGACCCCAATCTGAACTGAGGCGAAATTTCAGGGATTAGCTTGCACTTGCATGCTTGCAACCCATTGTTCTTCGCCATTGTAGTGTGTGTGTAGCCCAAGGTATAAGGGCCGTGCTGACTTGACGTCTTCCCCTCCTTCCTCCCCCTCTTTTTAAGTTCGATCTAAAATCGAACCCAA
>MFNZ01000062.1 GCA_001782195.1 Candidatus Levybacteria bacterium RIFCSPHIGHO2_02_FULL_37_13 | reverse complement strand
CTTGGAGGAAATGACAAGTTTGAGCTAATGCAGCAAATCGTTACCGTATGGGTTTCGCTTGCCAAAATATTAGGCAGAGACATCGCCCTAAAAATCCTAAGAAGATAAGATTAATAAAACTTCTGGTATAATTACCTCATCATGACTTTTAGAGAAATTAAAATTGAAGACTATAATAAATTGATTCCATTTTGGAAAGAGAATTACTTTGTAGGTGAAATGGATAGCTTAGATCGATTTAAACTATTCTTGGATAAAAATCCAAAGCTTAGTTTCCTTGCAGAAGACAATGGAAATATAACAGGAACAGCACTTGGATCTTTTGATGGCAGAAGAGGATACTTACAAAAAGTCGTTGTTGACAAAAAATTCAGAAGACAAGGACTTGGTCAACAATTGGTAAAAAAAGTTATTGAGAAATTAAAGACTCTTGGTGCAACCTATATCCCGGTAAGCGTAGAAGAAGATTTGGTTGGTTTTTATGAACAATGCGGCTTTAAAAAAACATCCCAAATCCCAATGAATATAAATATTTAATTTCCGACTATTGACAAGTAATCAAAAATAGTTTAAATTCTAATTATGGCTGGAGAAGGAGGAGAGACACCACAACCAACAGGCGAACAACCGCCTAACCCTGCAGAAGCGGCACAAGAGAAAACACCGACAAGTGGTTTGGGAACAGGACCAAGGATTCCTGCTGAAAGATTTACGATTGAAGGTACAAGAAGTCCTTCCGATATTCTCGCAGAAGCGGCAAAACAAGTAGTAAATACGCCACCTGAACAATTATTGAAGAGTTCTCAGTGGAGAAGGGACTCTGGGCAAGACGCCACAGAAGCATCCTTAAATCAAGGACTACCTCAATCAACAGTTAAAGAAACAGGCGTATCTACCCCAAATAGCACAAATCAATCACCCACAAAATAAAACGCATACAACAACCTGAAAGTTAAAACAAGATTATATTTATATTGACAAACTACTCTATTATCCTGCTATACTTCAAACTAACTATATGAATTTGCCTTCATTAGAAAAAGCAAAAGTTTTTGGAAAGACTGTTTTTTTGAGAGCGGATTTGGATGTTCCGCTGTCAGCCATCAGCCATCCTTCGACTCCGCTCAGGACAAGTCAGCCATCAGCAATCAGTGAAATTGAGGATGATACGAGGTTGAAAGCAGCGCTGCCGACAATTGAATACTTACTGAAAAATGGTGCGAAAGTTATTATTGCCGGACATTTGGGAAGACCCAAAGGGATTGATAAAAGTTTGAGCCTTGAGCCAATCGCCCGTTGGTTTAGTATTAAGTATAAAGTATTAAGTATTAAGTATGGGAAACGGAAAGGATTTGATGGGTGGGAATTGACAGATAATCTTTTTTTACTTGAAAACTTAAGGTTTTATAAAGGCGAAGAGGCGAACGATCAAGACTTTGCAGCAAAACTCATAAGTCTTGCAAACATCTACGTTAATGACGCGTTCGCAGTCTGTCATCGGGCCCATGCATCAATCGCTGGAATGCCGAAATTTCTGCCTCATTTTGCCGGAATCCACCTTCGGGAAGAGGTCAGAGTTTTATCTTCGGTTTTAGAAAACCCCAAACGGCCGCTTGTTGTTATTATTGGTGGCGCAAAAATTGAGACCAAGCTCCCATTGGTTGAAAAGATGCGAGGTGTTGCGGATTATGTTTTGGTTGGAGGAAAAATAGCTAAAGAAATTTTACCATTTTTAAAAGAAAAGAGCCAAACACTGTTTGTTGCAGATCTTAATCCAGACGGATTCGATATTACACCAAAAAGCACTGATGATTTTTTAAAAATTGTTAATACTGCAGAAACAATTGTTTGGAATGGACCTGTCGGATATGTTGAAATTAAAGAAGGATTGGAAGGAAGCAGAAAGTTGGCAGAAGGAATTGTCAAAAGCAACGCTTATACGGTTGTAGGCGGAGGCGACACACTAGGTTTTTTAAAAAAACTCGGGCTTCTTGATAAGTTTTCTTTTGTTTCAACAGGCGGCGGCGCGATGCTTGAATTCTTAAGCGGAAAGAGCTTGCCGGGAATAATTGCGATTATTTCTTAAAATTGATATAATCTCGAGGGTCAAAAATATGATCAATCAAAAAGATTTTGTTTTGTGGCTATCCGAAATAGACAAAACTCATGCTCCATATATTGGAGGAAAGGCCGCGAATCTCGGAGAAATGCTCAAGAACAAGCTTCCGGTCCCTAACGGCTTTGTCATTACATCTTCAGCATATCAAACTTTTATAAAAGAGAACAATCTTAAGGATAAGATACACGCCGTAATGAAATCCATTGATTATAACGACCCAAACTCCCTAAGCAAATCCTCAAAACAAATAAAAAAAATTATAGTTACAGCAAAGGTCAGCCCTAAAATAGCAAATCCTGTTTTAGAACATTATAAAAAGTTAGGAAAAGATGCATTGGTTGCGGTAAGATCATCCGCAACTTCCGAGGACTCCAAAACAGCTTCATTTGCAGGCCAACAGGCAACATTTCTTAACGTTTTAGGCAGCGAAAACCTGATTAAAGCAATTCTAGGCGGTTGGGCATCGCTTTTTGAATCCAGAGCTATGTTTTACAGACATGAAGAAAAACTCAACGAAAACCAAGTTGCCATATCTTTAGTTATTCAAAAAATGGTGAATTCAGAATCATCCGGGGTAATGTTTACAATAGATCCGGTAACTCTGGATAAATCAAATGTAGTAATTGAGGCAATTTATGGTTTGGGTGAGTATATAGTTGGAGGAAAAGTAACGCCCGACCACTACGTTGTAGATAAAAATTCTTTAAGAATTGTAACAAAAAAAGTAGAACCGCAAAAAATAATGTTAACGCGCAAAGATGGACAAAACAAAAGCGTAACATTAGCAAATCAAAGAGGATCCGGCCAAAAAATAGATGACCAGGATATAGTATCGCTTGCAGTTTTAGGAAAACTTATTGAGAAACATTACAATTATCCCCAAGACATTGAATGGGCAAAAGAAGGAAAAAACATTTATATTGTCCAGACAAGACCGGTAACGACTCTCGGAAATAAAAAAAGGGGTATAGCGCTTTTAACATCAAAACTTCCGGAATCAATCTTAATAGGTGATCCTGCAAGCCCAGGCGTTGCAACAGGAAAGGTTAGAATAGTCAAAAGCATAAAAGATGCCGATAAAGTCCAGCTTCACGATGTACTAGTTGCTCCTTACACAAACCCCGACTATGTTCCAATCATGAAAAAATCATCTGCTATTATTACAGAAAGAGGAGGAAGAACATCCCATGCCGCAATCGTTTCCAGGGAATTTGGAATTCCGGCAATTGTTGGAGCGCAAAACGCTTTATCGATACTAAAAGATGGAATGATAGTTACAGTAGTTGGAGATACGGGAAAAATTTATGAAGGCGCAGTTGCTATAAAAAGCGACCAAAAAGAAGATACAGAAGCTGGTAAACTTAAAACCAAAACAAAAGTTTTTGTAAACATAGCAGAGCCCGAAAGAGCTGTTGAAGTTGCAAAAATGAATGTTGACGGTATTGGATTACTAAGAGCTGAATTTATGGTAGCAAGAATTGGGATTCATCCGAAAAAACTTATAAAGGAAGGAAAAGGAAAAATATTTACCCAAAGGTTGGCAAAGGATCTAACAACTATTTGCCAAGCTTTCTACCCCAGGCCGGTAATTTTCAGAACTACAGATTTTAAAACAAATGAATATAGAAATCTTATTGGAGGAAAGGAATTCGAAGAGGTAGAAGAAAATCCAATGCTTGGATACCGCGGAGTATCAAGATATATCCAGGATAAAGATGTGTTCATGCTGGAACTTGAAGCAATAAAGCATGTAAGGAACGTAAAAAAGCTAACTAATTTAAATATTATGCTCCCATTTGTAAGAACAGTTGATGAACTAATTGAGGTTAAAAAGATTATTGCATCAAGTGGCCTTAAAAGAGGCAAAGATTTGTTGTTATATATGATGGCTGAAATTCCATCAAATTTTATAATCCTGGAAGATTTTATAAAAGCAGGGTTGGACGGAATTTCTATTGGGTCTAATGATTTAACCATGCTGGTTTTAGGTGTTGATAGAGATAACAGCAGGCTAACAGAGTCGTTTAATGAAATGAACAAGGCTGTCCAAATAGCAATAGAAAAAATAGTAAAAACGTGCAGCAAGTATAAAATACTCTGCTCTATCTGTGGACAGGCACCATCCAATTACCCTGAACTTGTCAAAAATCTAATCCGCTGGGGCATAAACAGCGTGTCTGTTGCTCCTGACGTAATTAATAAAACCAGAAGGATTATATACAATATCGAGCAAGGTAAGTGATTTAATCATTATGGTTACGATTAAAAAACTATTCGCGCAAGAACTATTAAACGCAAAAGGTTATCCGGTAATAGAAACAACCGTAATCCTTTCAAACGATATTATTGCCTCCTCTTCCCCTCCATCCGGCACCTCAAAAGGAACCTACGAAGCGCACGAAATAGTAGATTCTGAAATTAAACGTTACAACGGGCATGGCGTATTAAAAGCTGTTGAAAATGTAAACAAAATAATTGCTCCAAAACTATTAGGTGTTGATATAAACAGTCAGCAAAAAATAGATGAATTAATGATAGAGCTTGATGGCACGAAAGACAAAAGCAAACTGGGAGCTAACGCAATACTTTCTGTGTCTCAAGCAGCAGTCAAAGCAGGCGCGAATAACTCTTCTCTCCCGTTATATCTTTATATTAAAAAGCTCATATCAAGCAATGCCCCTAAAAATTATCCTACGCCTTTATTCGTACTTATTGCAGGAGGAAAACATGCCGAAGGTTCCATAGACTTTCAAGAAATTCTGCTTGCGCCGTCAGTCTCAAAAACTTTTGAAGAAAAAATAGAAATTGGCGCTAACATTTATCACCTGTTGGAAAATAAGCTTATGGAATTAGGTCTTTCAACACTTACATCTGTTGAAGGAGGCTTTTCTCCCAAAGTTCCTAACAATACCGAAAGCTTGCGTTTAATGAAAGACGTAATTAAAGAATCACCTTACAAGTTATCACTGGATGTTTCTCTGGGAATAGACGTAGCCTCCTCCTCCTTTTATAAAGACAAACAATATTTTCTAAAAGACAAAACAACGCCTTACAACCCGAAAGAAATGACTCTATTTTATAAAAAACTTATATCTGACTTTAACATTATTTATTTAGAAGACCCCTTCTCCGAAGATGATTGGTCCTCCTGGCAAAAAGGTTTTAATATGCTCTCTAAAGATTCTCTTATTGTAGGCGATGATCTTACTGTCACAAACCCTGACAGACTAAAACTAGCTCTGAATAGTAATACCATAAACGGTATAATAATCAAGCCAAACCAAATAGGAACAGTTAGTGAGACAATAGAGGTAGTTAAAATGGCACGTTTA
>MFNZ01000061.1 GCA_001782195.1 Candidatus Levybacteria bacterium RIFCSPHIGHO2_02_FULL_37_13 | reverse complement strand
AGGCGAAGCTCAAGGAATTGTCTCATGGCACCCGGATCGTCTGGCAAGAAATTCGATAGATGGCGGGAAAATTATCTACCTTTTAGATACAGGAAAGTTACTTGACCTTAAATTTCCCTCTTTTTGGTTTGAATCTACGCCTCAGGGAAAATTTATGTTATCAATCGCATTTGGTCAATCCAAGTATTACGTTGACAATCTTTCCGAAAATGTTAAAAGAGGTATGAGGCATAAGGTAAGGCTTGGAATCTGGCCCATGAAAGCTCCTTTAGGATACATAAATGATTCGAACACAAAAACAATTCAGATAGATTCGGAAAAATCAAAATTTATTAAAAAAGCTTTTCAACTATTTTCCGAAGAAAGAAAATCTTTTACCGCAATTTCTTTATATCTTCATAAGTTTGGTATTTCAAAATCTGATGGAAAGCCTTTGAAAGTGAATCAAATAACTAAAATGTTAAAAGATAAGTTTTATATCGGAATATTAAAATACGATGGAGAATATTATCAGGCTTCGCATAAAACTTTCATTTCTAAGCAGTTATTTGATGATGTGCAAAAACAGGTTGAAAAAATTGAGAGAACAAGAATGAGAGGGCATAATTTCGCATTTACAGGATTTGCCCGTTGCGGTGAATGCAATGCGGCCATAACTTGTGAAGAAAAGATCAAAAAATATAAAAATGGGACATCTCAGACTTTTACCTATTACCGCTGTACTAAGAAGCTGAAACCCTGTACGCAAAGATATCTTCAGGAGCCGGATTTAGAAATTCAGATAAGGAATATCTTAGAAAAAGTCTCACTTCCGCAAGAATGGGCTAACGACTGGTATCAGTGGCTGGATAGAGATGAAAAAGAAGAATTAACCTTGTCAGAAAGTAATATTGCGAAGCTGAAAATTGAAACAGAAGGTATTGATAGGAAATTGAATTTCCTTTTAGATAGTTTTCTTGACCAAGTAATTGATAATGAAACTTACAAAAATAAAAAGAACGAATTATTTGAAGAAAAACTAAGAATTACAGAGGAAATTGAAAAAATAAAACAAAATGGCTCAAGTTGGCTCGAACCTATGAGAGAATTTGTAGATAGCGCATTAGCATGCGGAAAAATCGCGCGCGCAAAAAATACAAAAGAAGATTTGGCAATCTTCGCAAAAACTGTCGGCTCGAACTTCTTTTTAACTGATCGGCAGCTTGTCCCGACTTACAATTTGGGCTTTGACACGCTCCAAGCTCTTCCCGACCTCCAGAGCCAGATTTCAGGGACTTCTGGAAAATCCCCATCAGTGAGCCGCCCGGGAATCGAACCCGGAACCTATTCCTTAAGAGGGAATTGCTCTGCCAATTGAGCTAGCGGCCCATACTATCTGAGTATTAATAAGTATACTACATGATATATTGTGAGGCAAGAAGAGGAATACTGAAAAATAAAACCATCGACTTAATCTTGCCATGGCATTAATAAGTCGATAAAAAATGAGAGTTTGGATAATTTCATTGATAATCGAGTTTGAAAGAAAATGACGGTAATTTATAAGTCAAGGTGTTAAGCTAGAACACTTTTCAGAAGTTTCCTAAGATTGTCAAATCAACACATCTGAGGACCGTCCCCAATTCGTCAACTTTCATTGCAAATTTGGGATAAAAGAGTACAATAAGCTTGCGGAGGGCTTATTATGGCAAGACCTCAAGAATTACAACCAAGACCCTTGGATGATCAACCGCAATTCGTAGAGGTAATAGACCGTTCCGGAAGGGTTGGGATATCGGAAGATGACACTTGGCGCGTTGGATGGAAGGTTAGAAATAGAACCGTCTGGCACAAGCACCAAGATGTTTGGAAATTGTTTAGGCAAAACGAGAGAGTTATTCAACGCTTTTTAGGAATACCCCTTAATGCAGAAGAAGAACAAGAATCAAAAAATGATCCGAGTTTTGACACGTCTTTACCAAACTTAAACAGTACACTTTTTATTTTAGGAGAAACACAAAAAGCCCAAGAGCTATCAAGAAGTATTGCATCTGTCATGAGTCTTTCTGTCAATCATCGTACTCCTGCACATATAATTAAAGAACAACTTAACAGGTTAAGAGACAAATTTGGTCCAAACATAAGAAACGAACTTAAGTTAATGGCAAGGCAAAAGCTGTCCGATGCGTCAAATTCTACAAATATTGCCGATATGCAAATACTTTCTTTGGAAGCATTTGATGCCACGATCTCAAGAGCACGCGAAGGCATGAACATTGTTTCTTCATTGTTAGTTAGAGGAGCATATATTGTTAATTGGGTAGACGTGCAGGAAAACACTATTGAGGTTTTGAGAAATGCTGTTGGAGCAGCACTTAGAGAAATAATAATAGCTGGCGAGAGCGGAAGATCTGTTAGTGACGCAACTTTTGAATCATGGCAAAGTAGATTTGGTGGCCCAACAGACATTCTTAAAAGATCTTTTGCAATAAGAGGTAATCCATATGCTGAAACAGTAAATCGTTCCCAAATCAAACGATTAGGGAATCTTCAAAATGCGATCGAACAGAGAAATATTGGTCTTATTCAAAGAATACTAGAAGGCGCATATCCGACCTTGGATCAAGTTCTAAAAGACAGAAAAGACCGCGAAGCCTCAGGGCTTTTTGACCGTTATAGAACAGGAAGGCTTCTTACCTCATAATTGCTTGCGTTTAATTTCAGCCATATGTATAATTTATTCTTATGTCAAATCTGGGATGAGAAAAATTCATTTTTATAAAGCAAAGACAAGGCTTGGTATTTTGTATCCTCCAATCCATCAAAAAACCTTAAATATAGGAGTAGAAGATGCTCCTGATGTAATTTTAACACCTGATTTTTTATCTCAGTTCAGTTATGTAATCACAGAATTTGAGTTTCCTAGACCAGAGAATATTTCTAAGCCCGATTATATTAATGTATTGGCAGACAAATTAAAAGAGTTTAAAACCCTAATAAACAAAACTATAAAAAAAGATGAGACACAAGTTGTAATTGGAGGAGATAACAGCGTTACTTTTTCTTCGCTACTTGCCTTATTGGAAAGAGCAGAGGACTCTAAAAATGTAGGTTATGTTCAGTTTGACTCGCATGGAGAAATGAATTTATACAAAACCAGCCCTACAAAAAATTTTCATGGCATGTACTTAAGGCCATTTCTGGATAGCTTTGACATACCACAAATAAAAAAAATAGTTAAATTTAAACTACCAGCGCATAATTTATTCTTTGTTGGTGATTTAAAATTGGATGTTGAGGAAAAAAGGTTTTTTGTAATATCTAAGTTTGCAAACGTAAATTCAATGGATGTTTTGAAAAATAAAAAGAGTGTAGTTAAAAAAATTGAAGATTTTATTGGAAAGTTTGACTATCTACATGCTAATTTCGACGTAGATGTGTTTAATCAAAAAGAAGCTTTAGCAACAGGAATTCCTTCAGACAAGGGATTCATGCTTGCAGATTTACTTCCAATATTGAAGATCGCTTCAAAACATAAAAATCTCTCTTTAGACTTATCCGAAGTGAACCCCAATAAAAAAGGTGCCAAAAAAACTATACAAATAGCCCAAAAAGTCTTGTCAACGCTCCTTTCATATTGAACCTATAGTTTGATTATTTTACACATATCTAGTATAATTATGTCATGGAAAGATTACCTCGCAGAGAAAACCTATACGCAAATTGGGGCGATTACGTTATTGGAGATAAAACCCAAAATTTTATAAGTACAGGATTTAGGGTTTGTTCTGGTCTGATATTAAGAGACGAAATGGAAGAAAAATTTGGACTTTTTCATGCTCGCCCTACACAAATATTGGATCTAAAAGATGTTGATCTTCTTAAGCCTTTTGTTGGAGGAAAAGTGATTTTAATTGAAGGTACAGAGACTGTTCATAATCCCACAATCTTAGATATGCTTAAAATTCAAGTAGGAATGGAGCATATAAAAACAATTTTTGTTGATACTAATACTACCAGAAGACTTCAAAGATCAATTAGGGCATTTCATATTAGTTTTAATCCGATGTCCGATCAAATATCCATAACAAGAAACAATCATAATGGCCAATTAACTTATTCTGGATTTAAGTAATTCCTGCTACGCAACTTGACACAAGTAAATCTTAGTGGTATAACTCCAAACACTTCTATGTTTGGAACGCTGACTATTCTTATTATAATTCTTGCGATATTTATAACCGCGCAAAATACTCCAAAAAAAGATCAGGGTGAAGTAATTTCTGATACTATAAAACCATCCTCCACACCAACTTCAACTTTAACGCCATCGCAGAATCCAAATGACACTCCCACCATTGTTCCTCCGACTTTGACTCCAACATCAACTCCTGCTTCCACAAATATTCCTAATTTTGATAATCAAACTAATGCTGATTTTAAGTATCCCAACTCAACAACAATCAGTCAAAGCGGAAGCGAAACAGCTTATGAAAGCTCAGACGATCCGAAAAAGATAACGGATTGGTATAAGAAAAAAATAAAAAGCATAGGGATGAAAGCAACGTCGTTTGTCCAGACTTCAACCAATGGCAATGTTCTTAACAAATTAGTTGGCGCAAGCCAAAATCAAGAGGTAAGAGTAGAAATAAGTAAACAAAATAACAGCTCTTTAGTTAAAATTGTCGTCGTAACAGACTAATTGATATATTGACAAGCAAAATTCACTGTGGTAGTGTTGTTGTGTTCTGTCTGCCCCGATAAGTCGGGGCATTTTTTTAAGCAAGATGATATCATTTATTAAAAAACTCATACAACTTTTCAAAAACATCTTTAATCAACGGACAAATAAATTAAGTAGCTCGAGTCCAAAACATAAAAAAATATTTAAATTGGCATTATTGCTAATAGCTATAATTGGGCTAACTCTTCTAATCTCAAACATACTAAAAAACGGATCTAATGATTCTACCGTTAATTCTATCGATCAAAGACAAGAAGCAACATATGCCAAGTCTATCCAAACAATAAATAAAACATACACTTTTCCTCTTAAGGACGATAAAAGCGTAGAAGTTAGTAAATTTAAATACGTAATAGACAATGTAGCGCTGCAAGATGAAATTATAGTTAAAGGACAGCGCGCAACAGCGGTTAAAGGAAGAACTTTTTTAATAGTTAATCTAAAGATTGTAAATGATAGTTCTTTGGTGTTTGATATTAACACCCGTGACTACATCAGGCTTTCGATTGAGGGTGAAAGCGAACGATTTGCTGCAGATATTCACAATGATCCGGTTCAAATACAGGCAATTGCTACAAAACCAACAAGACTTGGATTCCCTATTAATGACAATAATAGAAAGTTTGTCTTATATGTTGGCGAGATTAAAGGTGAAAAAAAACCTATCAATATTAATTTAAAATAAAACTATAACGCTTGTGATTAATCAAAAATTAAAACTTAAAAATTCTCCCGCGCTTCTTGATGAAATCAAAAATGTCTTAAAATCCGTATCCTTTGGTAGTGTTGAAATTTATGTACAAAATAGTAAGGTAACTCAATTAACAGTAAGAAAAATCTTAAAAACAAAATATGACATAGGCGAAGAAGACATCCAGGAAACCATTCAAATAAATCAAAAACAGTCGGTTGACGCACAAAATAGGGTATTGACAAAGAAAAAACAATAAGTTATAAAGTATTAGGAAACAATTTTAAATTAAAAATTTGAGTTAGGACGTTTTACGTCCTAGAAAGAAAAGCTGACCGCAAACGGAGGCTTCTCTAACCAATTAATTGGATAGAGGGGCCTCCGTTTTTTTGTTTATCCCGACATGTCGGGACAAAAAGGAGGGTCAAGGAAGTGTTCGCCTTAGGCGAGAGCGTAAAAAAGAAAGGGGGTGAATAAATAATGACAAATTTAAAAAGAAAACTCGTAACAGGAATAGCATCCGGAGCCATTTTATTAAATGCATTAACACCCTTTGCGTTTGCTAGCACAACTATCGAAATTTCCGGAAACGGAAGTTCTTCGGATAACGATGCAAACGTTACGACTAGCACCACAACAACTGTTGTTCAATCTAACGATGCAAAAGTTTCAAACAATGTAGACGCAGATGCAACAACTGGAAATAATGATGCTAACGATAACACAGGTGGAGATGTAACAATCTCAACCGGGGATGCAGATGCAAATGTTGATGTATCAAATGAATTAAATGCGAATCAGGCAGATGTTAACGGCTGCAATTGCGAAAACGATGCAGATGTGTTGATATCCGGCAATGGTTCATACTCCGATAACACGGCTAAACTAAAAACATATAACGATGTTGAAGTTTTCCAGACAAACAATGCAGCAGTATCGAATAATATTGATACCGATGCAAAAACTGGAGACAATGATGCTAAGAGAAATACAGGTGGTGATGTAACAATCATGACCGGTAACGCATCAACAGATGTTGATGTTAAAACTCAAGCAAATTCCAATATCGCAAATGTTGGCGGTAGCAACGGAGGATCATCGGATATATCGCTTAAAATATTAGGCAACGGATCAAAAAGCGACAACGATATCTATTTGAGATCGAATCAATCAGTTGTGCTCGTTCAAGATAATGCAGCATATGTCTATAACGATATAGATGCAGACGCGAAAACAGGCCACAACGATGCAAACGACAATACGGGAGGCGATGTCACAATAGATACAGGTGACGCAGATGTAAACGTTGAGGTAGATAACATGGTAAACTTCAACGCAGCCGATATTGATTGCGGTTGTCTAACAGACGTGTTGGCAAAGATATCTGGAAACGGTTCGGATTCCGATAACGATATCAAGGCAAAGATCGAAAAAGAATTGTCTGATTTCCAGGAAAACGATTCAGATCTTTACAACGATGTCGACGGAGACGCTAAAACCGGAGATAACGACGCAAAGAAAAATACAGGTTCTGTCAATGGAGGGGATCCAGAAATATTAACTGGTGACGCTACATCGGATACAACTGTAGATAATTCCGGAAACGTCAACGTATTAGGACCAAGTGTAGATTGGCACTTACCAGAAGGATTAGACTTAGACTTTCATTTTGATCTAAGCTTACTTCTCAGCCTTTTTCACTTAGTTTAACATTTAGGTATGTAGAAGTGTCTTGCTAACACTTCGGCAAGACACTCTACATCCTAGAGAACAAAAATTAAAAAGAGATTTATAAAAGATAAAAATATGAAACAGTTGAAAAAAATTATAACAATAATAATCATAGTAACGTTAATGTTTGGTCAAAATTTATCAGCAGCCAGAGCGCTTGAAGCTCCAACCGCTCCAGAAGCACCGGTGAGTTCAACTAATACCGAAGTTGCGCCTGAAGCTCCAACAGTGCCTGAATCTCCGTCTTCGGACAGCAATGTACAAAAAGAAGAAGAATCAGTTAGCGCGGCGCCGATAGCCCCCTCAAATCCTACTGTCGACAATAGTAGACAAACTAAGGAAACTTCGGCCGAATCGGAAAATACTACCAGTAATAATAACGAAGGTGAACAAAGTGCCAATAATACGTCGAACAACCCAGCAAATACCGAATCGGAGTTGAAAGAAACGGATGGCAATGGCAATGTAGGAGATACTACTATTTTAACCGGTGATGCTACAAATGACGCAAACTTAGAAACGCTAGCAAATAATAATCTTTCAACCAATATTGATAACTCGACAGGCACAAAAATTGTAAACACTGGAAATGGAAGCGGATCTGAAAATTCCGGATCTTCAACTTCCGTAAGTAACTCTAATAGCACCCAAAATAATAACGCGTCTGTTGGAAATAATTTAGATCAAAGCACAACAACCGGAAAAAATGACGCCTCATATAATGTAGGAAATTCAACTATCCAAACAGGAGATGCAAATACAACAGGCACTATCTTAACAGGAGTTAATTCAAATATTGAAGGCGTGTCTGTTTCGGAATTTGAAGTAGCTGATGTTCACACAGGGGATTTGGTGTTGGATTTTGCTGCAAACTGCATTATAAATTGCAATGGCAGCTCAAATTCTATCTTTAACACAGGAAATGGAGCAAATTCTACCAATAGCGGTACTATTACTGACTTGTCTAACAATAATACTTTCCAAAATAACGATGCGAATATTGAAAACAACATGACCTTATCATCAAATTCAGGCGACAACGATGCTTCGTACAACACAAACGGTGATTCGAGCATAGAAACAGGCAATGCGAATGTTTCCGCAAACGCGTTAACCTTTGCTAACAATAACTTAAGCGGTAATGTAATTTATGGAGTAGTAGATATTTTCGGAACATTAATTGGAGATATAATATTGCCGGATCTTGCTGTAATAGAAGCCGGAACATGCAGTCTTTGCAATCAAAGCAACGTATTGGCAGCAAATACCAATAATGGCGCAAATTCTGATAATAACGCGAATGTTGATTCAACAACAAACAATACAGCTTTCCAGACGAATGAAGCTAACATAGAAAACAATCTGATCCTTTCATCAACTACAGGAAATAACGATGCTAACCGCAATACCGGCGGACAGACAAATATTGAGACCGGAGATTCAAGTATAGACGCCAATATTGTAAATATCGTAAATTCCAATATCGAAGGCGGCAATTGGTGGCTGGTGATTGTCAATAAAGCGGGACAGTGGGTAGGACAGCTTTTGGGAGCGCCGGAAGGGTCTACTTTAGCAGGATCTGCGGGTACGGAATTTACAACAGATGAAAACGGTGAAATTACAGTTACTAACAATGGAAATGGCGCAGGATCGGAAAACAATGGAACAGTAAATCAAGAGACAAACAACACAACAGAACAGTCGAATAATGCAAAAATAGTAAACAACCTTGATTTATCTGCAAATACCGGCGGAAATGACGCCAATAATAATACCGGCGGAAGTAACAATATCAAAACAGGCGACGCGCAAATAATAGCCAACCTTGTTAACTTTGCGAATAACAATATCAAAACCGGCGGAAAACTTGTTGTAACAGTAGTAAATGTTTTTGGAAGCTGGATTGGGGACTTTGTTACTCCGGGATCACAAAAAAATAAACCCAGCACAGAACAGGCCAATAATCAAACAAGTAATCCACCTGTACAATCATCATCTAATTCTCAATCAAACAATAATAATGAAAACAATAATAACAATAATGGAAATTCATCATCCAATAACAGTGCTTCTAATAATGCCATCACTATTGCGGTATCAAACACTACTTCAAATCCGCCAACAAATAATGGCGTTAACAACAGCGTAAGTATTCAGCAAGTTAAAGTTGCGGGGATTTCTAGCGGTTCAACATTGGATGTTTTTGGCGAAAATTCGGCCACAAATAGTGAGACTAAAGGTATTAGCATAAACTTGGCATGGTTAGCAATTCTACTTCCTGCAGGGCTAACATATATAATTATAAAAAGAAAATTCAATCCCCTAAAATTCCTCTCCCGCAAAACTGTCTAACACCTATAACCTGAAAGTGTTATTATAAGTAGATATGGGTGAGACGCAGGTTTGTAAGAGTTGCCAGGCAATTTCTCCAAACACTTATTTTTTCTGTCCGAATTGCGGGAAGAAATTAAAAGAAAAACCGTTATCTACTTCATTTTCAAAGCAGGCTATACTTTATTTAATAAGCTTTTTCCTGCCTCCTTTTGGTTTGCCCCAGGGAATAAAATATTTAAGACAGAATGGTGGAAAACAAAAAGCAATCGGAATAACAATAATTTTACTTACAATAGCTTCCATTTCTATTTCGATAATGATAGTTAATAGTTTTATGAGCTCAGTAAGTAAGCTATATAATGGCGACTTCAATTCCTATCCGGAAGTAGGACTATAGCCCTAGCCTTGCAAGGTCTCACCTTGCGAAGCTACCCGCTCAATCCTTGAGTGTTTTCGTAAATTCATTTATAATTAGAGTATGCGCCGCGTCAAACGCGGCAGCCAAGTTTGACTTGGCGCCCTTAGCTCAATGGATAGAGCGGATGGCTTCGGACCATCAGGTTGCGGGTTCAACTCCTGCAGGGCGCGCATGCGCTTTCTTAAATTCATTATCGGGTGGCCGCTTTCGGCGGTCGCTTTATTTTATGTCGGAAAATTAATTGTTGCAAACTCAAAAAATGTACACATAAATATAAGTGATTTGAATTTTCTTTTGCTTTTTTCCGGCGTTTTTTGCTTTTTTCTATATTATTTTGTCCGCACATACATTTGGAAAATTATACTCAAAGAGCAAGGCTACAATATTTCCCAAAAAAAAGCTTCTTTTTTGTGGGAGGTTTCCGAATTAAGACGGTTTGTTCCTGGGAACATCTGGTCGTTTTTAAGTAGAGGTACTCTGTTTTCGGACGTTAATGTACCTGCAAGGTCAGTTGCAAAAGCTCTTGTTATCGAAATCGAGTCCTTTTTACTTGCCTGCTTTGGCATTTCAGCGCTTACAATTTATATTTATCCTGATTTCTTGCCAATCAACATTCCTGATATTTTTTTTGTTCTGTTAATAATCGCGTTATTATTTTCAACTCTCCTCTTTATCAATCACTCGTTATTAACAAAATATATAAAAGGGAGACTTCTTTCCAAGGCAAAAATATTTTTTCCAAATTTTCCTCCAAAAACAAATACATATATCCTCCTCGTGTCTTTTTTATATTTGTTGTTATTTGGATTTGGAACGTACTTTACAATTACGTCTTTAATGTTTATATCTCCGGAGCATTTCATAAAATTATCAATGTTTTTCGTCGCAGCGCTTCTTATCGGGTATCTTTCTTTTCTGACTCCTATGGGACTGGGTGTTAGAGAATCAGCCATAATTGCCGGTCTTTCGCAATTTATTCCACTGGGAATTGCAGGTTTTATGTCTATTTTTGCCAGAATTGTTCTTATTGCATCCGAACTTTCTTTTCTTTTGATTACCTATCTTTGGCAAAAAATTAGAAGCAAATACATAACAAATTTGGAAAATTTTGTGGCTATTCATAAACAAGAAGTTATCATGGTTACGCTTACAGTTATTTATGTTATGTATTTCACTCTAACCGCTTTTTTGCGGTACGATAATTTTTTCACAGGGCGCTTTGATCTTGGCAATATGGACCAGACTGTTTGGAATACTATACATGGACGAATATTTGAATTTACCGATCCAAATGGTACAGAAATTGTATCGCGCCTTGCTTTCCATGCGGATTTTATACTAATACTTCTTGCTCCTTTTTACCTTCTGTGGGAAGACCCAAGAATGCTTCTTTTTATACAAACCGTTATGCTTGCAGCAGGCACTATTTTTGTTTATAAAATCGCGAATAATACTATCAAGAGCAAAAATATTTCTCTTGTGTTTGGCATTGCGTTTTTACTTAACCCTGCTATTCAATACACTAATCTTTACGATTTCCATCCGGTAACTCTTGCGACTACGTTTTTGCTTGGAACTTTCTACTTTCTACTTAAGAAACGGTATGTTTTATTTTTATTTTTTGCTTTTCTTGCCGCAATCACAAAAGAACAAGTGTGGACAATAATAGGTTTATTTGGTATTTACATATTTTTTTATTACAAGAGCAAAAGAGTCTTAGGAGTATCCATGTTTGTTTTATCACTCGTTGTTTTCTATTTTCTTGTTTGGCACGCTATTCCAAACGCCCTGGGATCAGAGCACTTCGCTCTTTCCTATTACTCTGATTTTGGTGATTCTCCGACAAATATTATAAAAAGCATTTTTACTTCCCCCGATAAGCTATTTTCGGTATTTGCTCAGAGAGAACAACTACATTATTTGTCGCAATTGTTTCTTCCTTTAGGATTTCTTTCAATTCTTTCTCCAGTTACGTTAATATTTGCTCTGCCGGATTTATTTATAAATCTATTAAGTAATAAACCCCAGCTTCATCAAATATATTACCAATACTCGGCAACAATCACGCCGTTTATTTTTATTTCGGCAATATACGGCGTCAGATACATTAAATTTTTATTTCCTAAACTACCCAACGTCTTAGTTGTCTGTTACTTGTTAATTGTTGCCTGTTACTCAGCATATACTTTCGGTCCTTTACCCTTTTCTAAAAGCCCGAATATTGACATGTATACAAAACCTCAAAAAAATAAGGCAGAGATCGAAAAATTCATCTCCGGCATTCCGCCCGAATACAGCGTATCGGCGACAAATAGCGTAGGCTCTCATCTGGCCCACAGACAAAAGCTTTACAATGTTCCACTTGGCGCTAATACGGCGGATTATATTGTTTTTCTATTAGACGGCCATTTTGCCCAACCATCTCTTGATGCCCAATACGAAATGGTAGAAAAACTCAAAAAAAACAAAAACTATTCTGTAGTTTTAACAATTGATAATTTTATCGTATTTGAGAAAAAAGGAGTACGATAAATATCAAAACAACTTGCAAACAGAGTTTTTAGTTGCAATAATGAAAATATGATCTATGTAAAAAAAGCGTCAGGTGAAAAACAACTGTTTGACGAAGAAAAGCTAAGACGCTCAATAGTAAGAGCAAATATACCTGAAACGCTTCACGATCAAGTCATCAATCATATAAAAACTAAACTATATGACAATATACCTACCTTTGAAATTTACAAGCATGTAACAGAATTCCTAGGCAACTCTCCTCATCCTCATACCAAAATGAAATACGGCCTAAAACAGTCAATTATGGAATTTGGCCCGACCGGCTATCCGTTTGAAGATTATGTTTCGGAAATCCTGAAAGCCGAAGGGTACGATACGGATGTAAGACAAATTTTAAGCGGGAAGTGTGTAAGCCATGAAATTGATGTAATTGCGTCAAAAGGCGGAATTAAATCCATGATCGAATGTAAATTTCATAATGCTCCCGGAATCAAATGCCACATTCATGTTTCTTTATACACAAAAGCAAGATTTGATGATGTTAAAGAGAGAAATAATTTTAACAACGCCTGGCTAGTAACCAATACCAAGCTTACAGAAGATGCGCTTAATTATGCATTGTGCAGTAATATGAAAATTATAGGTTGGGATTATCCCAATGGGATAAGCTTAAGAGACTTGATTGAAAAGCACAAACTACATCCTATCACAATGCTTTCAAATATTTCCAATGCCCAAAAGCAGCAATTGATGGAGAATCATATAGTTTTGGCAAAAGATATATGCAAGAATCCTTCCCTGCTGGACGTTCTTCATTTGCCGGAAAATCAAAAAAACTTAATTATATCCCAATGCCAATTTATAGCCGGATAAAGTATATTAAGTAAATTCCGTTGCTATTTTTAATCTTTCAAATCTATCCGCCATGTAGCCGTTGGGGACTGTGGTTAGTTTATCTGCATAGAGAAGAAACCCGTTGCGGATAGTGTGGTCGCCAAAACGATCGTTAATTGCATCAATTGTTTCCTGTAAAGAGTTTTGTTTTGCAGAATCGAAAAGAGATTGCTGCACATTTTCTTTATTCTCTAAATTCGAAACCCAAACAGATATTTGTCTTACATATTCCTTATTGTTCAATTGTTGCATTGTTTCATTGTTGCTTCTCGACTCATCCCGCTCAGCGGGATTCGCTCGAAGAATGACAAGGCATGCATTAAAAATTTCCGATCCCTTATCAACATACATCCCATACGTTTGTCTCCCATGAATATCTATGCTCCCTCTAAACAACATGCCAACAGTTCGGGCTTTTTTGCCAAGTCTTCGAAGTTTTATTCCAACCTCCTCGCAAAGCTCGAAAAGATTTTGCAAAACAACGCGTTTATCATATTCATTCTTGGGAAGACAATAATTTCTTCCCACAGATTTCACAACTGGTGCAATAGTATAAGGAACAACACGGTTTTCATCAATTCCCAAACCAATACTTTTAAGAAAATGTCCCTCAACATTGCCAAATTCACGAATTAAGCGATCCAAGGAAACATCACGAAGACCCAAAAGACTATATATGCCTATTTTGTTTAATCTTAATCTAATCCGCTCTCCAATACCGCATATATCTGTAAGCTTTGCTTCTTTATAAACTCTCTCAACATCGTTTTTTTTAATTTCAAATACTCCGTCCGGCTTTCTCATACCCGATGCTAATTTTGCCAACAACTTGTTATAGGAAATTCCAACAGATGCTGTAATATATTCTCCAATCTCCTCTTTAATCCTTTTTTTAATAGTTTTGACAATGTTATAAACACCACCAAACAAATGCTCTGTTAACGTAATATCCATAAACAGCTCGTCAATTGAAAACATCTCAACATATGGGGAATAATCTTTGCAAATATTTAAAAATTTCTTTGAAACTTCAAAATATCTAACAAAATCAGCCTTAACCAGCTTAAGAGCAGGACAAACTTTAATAGCTTCATACGTTCTTGCTCCTGTTTTTATTCCAATTTTTTTTGCTTCACGGCTGGAGGCAATAATACAAGTCCTTCCGTTTGCAGCTGTAACTCCCAAAGGCTTGCCGCGAAGTAGGGGATCGTGTTGCTGCTCAACACTCGCGAAAAAAGAATCAAAGTCAATGTGGAGGACAGTTTTATTCATTACAATAAAATTGTAGAAAAAAAGTAGAATAAAATACAATAGGACAAAAACAGGCTTTCAGTATCTCTTTATAACAATATCTTTTGTTCTTGACAATTCAATCTAATATTTGATATATATGATTGTTATGACAGAAAATAAAATTCTACCATTTACGACTTTTCAAAGAGATCGTTGTTTTCAATTAGCTAACGCATTTAGAAAAATAAATTCCTACGATCAGATGCTTAGAAAAAGCAATGGTAGACCTGTAACTGTAGTTATTGATCAACAAAAAACATTAGAAATCGATGCTCAATACTTAAAAGGTATGAAGAAATGCGCTTCTTCCTTTTATTTTGACTTGAAAGACCAAGGCCTAAAAGGAGTTGCAGATGAAATTTTACAAAGAATCAAAAACCAAACAACTACAGCTAAATGACTCATGCTTCATAATCCATATTCAGACAAGGAAGCGTTGCCGACGCGATTTCTATGAAGAGTCATGATAAATGAATCGCATTGCCAAAAACCGGGGATTGTTGAAAATGCGCCCAAAACACCATCGTCTTTTAATGCTCTTATTGCCTCATTATTAAAAGATCCATAAGGATAGGTAAAAATATTAACGATTTGGTTGGTATGTTCTTCTAATTGCTTTCTCCCTGTTTGTATCTCGTACTTAGCCTTATCGTATCCGCCCTGATCTATCGGGTAATGTGACCATGTATGATTGCTAAAATAAACAAGTCCGCTTCTCCCCATTTCTTCAATCTCTCCCCATGATAAATAATCAGATCCGCCGACAAGGCCAGTGGCAATCATTAAGTTTGCAGTAATTCTATACTTTTGAAGAATTGGATAGACATAACTATATGCATCTTTGTACCCATCATCAAACGTTAATACTATGCTTTTTTGAGGAAGGGGAGTACGCAAAAGTAAGGCATCAATAAGCTGTTTTGCGGAAATAGCAGTATATCCTCGTGAAACCAAGTACGACACTTGTTGTTCAAAAATATCGCTGTCCACACTTAAGGCTGTTTGCCAAAGCCGTCTGGCCTCTGAATCGGGTTGAACATGATGGTACAAAAGAACAGGGACATTAACACAATAACCAAAGTTTTCTTCAACAATTTTTTCTTTCTTAGGAACAGGCGTAGGAGAGGGATTTAGAGCACTCGAACTCGAAGCAATTGACTTAGAAATACTATAGATAGAATCTATATTAACGATGTATAAATTTTTAGTCTGTGTAGTTTTGTCCTGACCCCTGGACAAATTAGGGACCAGAATCATCGATAATAAAACAGCGCCTAACATCATTCCCTGAAAAAACTTATTTCTATCTAATTTCATATAGTTAGCTGTAGTGAGTAACGATTCTAGCAAAATACGCATAATAAGT
>MFNZ01000060.1:3282-6806 GCA_001782195.1 Candidatus Levybacteria bacterium RIFCSPHIGHO2_02_FULL_37_13 | reverse complement strand
TTTTTTACTTCCAAAACATTATTCTGCATATATTCATAAAGACAATCTTTTATCAGGAGGGGTTTTTATTATCGGATACATTTGGTTTATGTAATCTTGCATTTGTTTTCTTACTTCTCGTGGAAAGATTTTTCCATGGTATTGTCCAGCTGGAAATTTTGTATGCGAAAAAGGCGTAAGTCCACTTAACATGCCTTCTTCATATATTCTTATCATTACTTCCTCTAAATAATCTCGTGGGTCTGGGTTCCATTCGGGATCATATGTGCCAACTTTTATAGAATCACAAGATAGTTGTGTTTCAAATGCATCATTTGCCATTTCTAATATTGCTCGACTAGTTTCTGGACCAAAACCAAATGGGTCGCCATGTTCATGAAGCTTATCAGCTATGATTTTAGGTATATCTTTTCTGTCATGTTCCATAGTCGATAAACGAAGTTCTCTCCAGTCTGAATTAACAAGAAGTTCGAATGTCGTTAATCCAGAAGTTCCTTCAGATTCTTCGGTTCTCGGAGTTATGCCTTCTTGTTTTAGACGTTCTAGCTCGCTTTGAGCTTTTTCATTCAATTGTTGACTAGATTGTTGCCAAGATCTGACTTTTCCTTCCAGCAAAAGAAACACTAGTCCCGCAACTTTTTGCAGATGAGGGAGATTTTTAATTCCCTCAGGCGAGTCAAGGGAGATATTAGTAGGAACTAAATCTCTGATTGGTTGGCGACGTGTTCTTTCGTTAGGATTCATAATTTAATCTCCCTTACTCTTTTAAGCAAATATTCTTTATTGTTTTTGGATAGATCTTCGTCGACTTCGAGAAAGAGTTTTTGAAGAATCTCTCCGATTTTTGGTCCGGGTTTAATATTTAATTCTTTCATAATATCAGTACCGTCAATTGTCAAATCGTTAATAGAAAAAGGAGCAGGTTTTAGTTGATCTTCAATTCTTTTTTTAAATAATTTTAGTCGCCAGCTTTCTGCAGTTTGTGTCCCGCCGCCTAATCTATCGCCGATTCGAAGATCCATCATGTCTTTAACGCTTTCCGCTCCGACTCTTCGGATAAATCTTCGGACTGCCGCGTCTGTTATTTTTTCATCAACCGTAAACATATGCCATCTAATAAGATTAACGATTTTATCGCGGTCTTTTTTGGAAAAATGCAGTCTATCACATATTGTTCTTGCTATTCTTGATCCCACGATTTCGTGGTTATGAAATATTACCAAACCATTCTCGTCTCTTTTTTCAACCTTTGGTTTTCCAACATCATGAAGAAGAGTCGCGAATCGGACAATTGGATAGGTTGATGGACAAAATTTTAAAGAGAGTACATTGTGAGTGAATACGTCCGATGTATGGTGTCTGCCGGGACGAACTTGCGAAACACCAATTCCTTCCAAAAGTTCCGGAAGAATAAATTGTAAAAGACCGGAGTTTTTTAAAAGCATTGTTCCGTCATATGGATGTGCGCTTCCTAAAATTCTCAAGAGCTCGGTCCTGACTCTTTCTCCGGAAACTTCTTCGATAAGGTGAGCATCGGAAACAATTTCTTCCCATGTTTTTGTATCGATAGTAAAGCCGTGTTCGGTCGCGATTCTTATTGCCCGAATGAGACGCAACGCGTCCTCTTTGAATCGTTGTTTCGGATCCCCAACAGCTCTAATAATTTTGTCTTTAATATCTTTTTGTCCACCAAAAGGATCGATGATAATACTTTTATTGTCATTGCGAGGAGCCGAACGCGACGCGGCAATCCCGTCGATTTGAGATTGCTTCGCTTTGCTCGCAATGACGGACGGAGAAGGTTCAATCTTCAGAGCGATTGCGTTAACAGTAAAATCGCGGCGGGCTAAATCTTCTTCAATCGATCTTCCCCATTCAACTTTATCAGGTCTTCTTTTATCTGTATGTCCATGCTCGGTTCGGAAAGTTGTTATCTCGACAATGTGTTTTTTTTTATCAATTTCCGTTTGAATACCAACAGTGCCAAATTTATTATCATAGAATCCATTGGGGAAAAGTTTCAATATTTCTTCCGGAGTTGCATTGGTTGTGAGATCCCAATCCTTTACCTCCTTTTGCAAAAAAAGATTTCTAACACATCCTCCGACAAAATAAACTTCAAAGTTGGAATTTTCAAATTTTTTATAAATATCTATTATTTCCTTTGGAATGTTTTCAATCATATCTGCTATAGTATAGCAGTGAAATATAAAATATTAAACATCTCGCCTCGATTCGGTGAAGCGGGAAAAGATCAAATAAAGAAAATAGAAGATGTTACTCGTATTATTCTTGAGAATCGAGGACTTAAGACGAAAAAAGAAATAGAAGAATTTCTTAATCCCAGACTTGAAAAGGTCACAGCTGAAAGCGTTGGAATTGATAGCAAACAATTAAAGATTGCAATAAGTAGAATTCAAAAAGCCATAAAAAATAAAGAAAAAATTGTTGTTTTTGGTGACTATGATGTGGATGGAATTTGCGGAACTGCGATTCTTTGGGAAACCCTTAATTCATTGGGAGCAGAAGTAATGCCTTATATTCCACATAGGATTGAAGAAGGGTATGGACTTTCGGAGGCAGGAATCCGCAGTGTCATCCTGAATTTATTTCAGGATCACGGTTCTTCAGGATCTCGCTCGCTCGAGATGCTGAAACAAGTTCAGCATGACAAAAAGAAAAAATTAATAATAACGGTAGACAATGGGATTGTGGCGAATAAGGCAGTTGATTTTGCTAATAAAAATAACATAGATGTTATTATTACTGATCACCACGTTCCTTCTAAAAAATTACCTGATGCGTTTGCGATTGTTCACACTACTAAGCTGTGTGGAGCAGGAGTAGCTTGGATGTTGTCCAATGTCATCCTGAATTCTAGGGGTGTCATGCCGAATTCATTTCGGCATCTCAATACCCTCAAGAACAAGACCCTGAAACAAGTTCAGGGTGACAATAATAAACAAGTTCAGCATGACAAGGAGAAAGAGAACCACTTAGAGCTTGTTGCGCTGGCAACGGTTGCTGATTTGGTGCCTTTAGTTGGCGCCAACAGGACACTTCTTAAATTTGGATTAGAGCAATTACGAAAAACCCAAAGAATTGGATTAAAAGAGATTTTTGAGGAATCAGGGATTGATCAGGAGAAAATTGGAGTTTACGAAATAGGACATATAATTGCGCCACGATTAAACGCGATGGGGAGACTTGATTATGCGATGGACAGCTTAAGGCTTTTGTGTACCAATAATAAAGAAAGAGCAAGAAAACTTGCCCAAGTATTAGACAGTACAAATAGGGAGAGACAGACTTTAACAATAGAAACTGCAGAACACGCGAAATTGGAAGTCAAAAGTCTCGCCTCGCGGCGAAGCGGGCAAAAGTCAAAAGTCAAAAGTTTGCTGTTTATTTCTCATGAGTCGTATCAGCAGGGGGTGATTGGGTTGGTTGCTGGAAAATTAGTTGAGGAATTTTATAAACCGGCAATTGTTGTTTCTATTGGCGAAAAATTTTCTAAAGCATCG
>MFNZ01000060.1:0-3236 GCA_001782195.1 Candidatus Levybacteria bacterium RIFCSPHIGHO2_02_FULL_37_13 | reverse complement strand
ATTCTTCAAAAGACTTTGGAGGAAAAAGCAGAAGAGTTGTTGGATGAAGATAAGCTCACTAGAACTCTTAAAATTGACTGCGAGATTCCCTTGAGTTTTATTAATGAAAACTTATACGATGAGATTCAAAAGCTCTCTCCATTTGGCATGGGAAACCCGGAGCCAACATTTATAAGCAGGAAAGTTATTATTGAAGACATGAGGTTGGTTGGAAGAGATGGGAAACATGTTAAGTTAAAAGTTAAAGGTGAAAAGTTAAAAGTTGCATTAGGTGGAATAGCCTTCGGGATGGGAGAGCAATCAAGCAAGCTTCATATCGGAGACAAAGTAGATGTTGCTTATACGATTGATGAGAATATATGGAATGGGAATAAAAGTTTGCAGCTAAAAGTTAAGGATCTAAGGAGATAAGACTAGAACATCACAATTATCGTATTCTTTTATTGACTGGAAGTATTAAAGCATTATGAGTTTGTTCGATAGACTGAAGGCCGTTAGAAGCTCTGGTTTGTTCTTTTGCTGTACCTCCATATAGTTTGGTCTCCCATTCTTGGAGCATCCTTTTTCGATCTTTTGAAGATACACCTAATACTCCATAGGATCTTCCAACAATCGGAAGTATTTCGTTTGCTCTATCTATATCTGGAGCAGGTGCTTTAGTCACGTTATCTACAAAAAGTTTTCTGTCCCTTGGAGACACTGAGTATTCGTTGAGACCATTACCTACAATTTGTGATGATTGCATTTCTCTTGTCATATATCGTAGTTTATATTAACTACTTTTGGCTTGCTTGACAGCTAACTGAAATATTCCTGACATTTAGGCTCAGCAGGGTACAATACTGCACCCTGCTCAGCAAAAAAGTGCTTGTCAAGAGGGGAAAACTCGTATACAATAAACAAACTCAAAACTCAAATGTCAAAACTCAAAATGTTAAAACGAACTTTAATTTCTGAGACAGTATCAAATGTCGGTCAAATAGTATTAATTAAAGGTTTTGTAAGAATAAGGAGAGATCATGGGAAATTGATTTTTCTTGATGTTAGAGACAGATCAGGGTTTATACAAGTAGTTGTTAACCCAAAGATTTCAGAAAAAGCTTACGCTTCCGGTCAGGAATTAAAACCGGAATTCGTTGTTGAAATTTTGGGAAAAGTAAACAAAAGACCCGTTGGTACAATAAATAAAGATTTATCTACAGGAGAAGTTGAGATTGAAGCAACAGAAATTACAATACTTTCAAAATCAGAGACACTGCCTTTCGGTACAGGAGGAAATGAATTAAATCTTGAATTACCAACTCTTTTGGATCACAGATCCTTAACTCTTCGTCATCCAAAAGTTGCAGAGATTTTCCAGGTTCAGGCAAAAATTTTAGAAGGGTTTAGGAAAGCAGCAGAGGAGTTAGACTGTACCGAAATTGTTGTTCCAACCATTGTGGTGGGTGCGACAGAAGGCGGGGCAGAACTTTTTGAAGTTAAATACTACGACCACAAAGCGTATCTTTCCCAGAGTCCCCAACTATATAAACAAATGATGGTACCGGTATTTGAAAGGGTTTGGACAATAGCTCATGCTTATCGTGCGGAGCCATCTGTTACAACCAGACATCTTGCCGAGACAACGCAATTGGATTTTGAAATTGGATTTGTAACATTTGAAGAATTATTGAATCTTCTGGAAAAAGTGGCTGTAAGAATGCTTAAACATGTTCAAGATTCCTGTTCGTACGTAGACAAAGTGGAATTTGATAAGATTCCGCGTCTTACTTTAAGAGAAGCCCAAGGAATTATCTTTAAGGAGTTTGGAAGAGATAATAGGAAAGAAAAAGATTTAACTCCTCAGGATGAAATAGATATATGTATGTGGGCAAAAAAGAAACATAAAAGTGATTTAGTAACAATCACACACTTTCCAACCCTAGCGAAACCTTTTTACATAATGCCTGATCCTAAAGATCCGGAATATTCATTCAGCTATGATTTATTGTTTAAGGGGGTTGAGATTTTGAGCGGAGGCCAGAGGGTAAGCGATTACGACAAGTTGGTCAAAGCAATAAAAGATCGAGGTATGAAAGTTGATGCTTTTGAGATGTATCTAATGGCTTTTAAATATGGCATGCCACCCGAGGGGGGATTTTCTTTTGGCCTGGAGCGGATAACAATGAAATTATTGAATCTGTCAAATATTCGGGAGGCGAGTCTTTTTCCACGAGACATGGAGCGGGTCGATGAAAGACTATAAGTGGTTTTTTGTATATTTTTTTTGGCAGGCTTTACTCTTTTTATTAGTGTATGTTTTTGTGACTGACATAAACATCAGGCAAAACATAAAAAGAAATAGATTGTTGTCTTCTCCAATTACGAAAGAGAGCGTAACCCCATACCCTATTCTTAAAGAAGATCGAAACCCGGACATATCGGCTCTTGCTGCAGTTGTTGTGGATGATGACTCGAAAACCCTGCTTTTCTCTAAAAATCCAACGCTTTTGCTTTCGATGGCATCAACAACAAAAATCATGACAGCCCTGGTGGCCCTTTCTTATTATAAAATGACAGAGGTGTTAACCATTCATAACGATATTGTTGAAGGGGCTAAGGTTGGATTTAATAAGGGACAAAAAGTAAAATTTGAAGATCTTCTTTATGCAATGCTTTTGCCATCCGCCAACGATGCAGCTGTCGCAATTGCGCAAAATTATCCAGGCGGAGAAACCGCGTTCGTTGATAAGATGAACGAATTCGCAAAACTTTTTCATCTTTATAATACTCGTTTTGGAGATACGGCTGGCCTTTTAGACGACAAAGGTTATACAACGCCTCTTGATTTGGCAAGATTAACATCCATCGCTCTGAAGAATAAAGTATTTGCGCAAGTTGTTGATACAAAAAGCAAAGACATATCCGATGTTGATGGAAAAAACAGTTATTCTCTTCATAACCTTAATAAGCTGTTGGGTACGGATGGAGTAAAAGGAGTTAAAACAGGATATACAGATGAAGCGGGACAAGTTTTGGTTACATCAAAGGATGAAAAGGGACATACGATAATTGCCGTAGTTATGGCGAGCAGCGATAGATTTTTGGACACCAGGGAATTGCTCGGCTTAATATCCGGTAATGTCAATTATTTATCCATTCATCCCTGACTGCTGAAACATATGCTACGAATCCATTTACTCCTTCAAAAATTACTATTGGCATAAGATAATTTTGCTTTTCTTCACCAACATAAT
>MFNZ01000059.1 GCA_001782195.1 Candidatus Levybacteria bacterium RIFCSPHIGHO2_02_FULL_37_13 | reverse complement strand
TACATTCTCCGGCGCCGGATTTTCCAAAAACAAATCCTCTGAAATTAGGATCTTTTGCAACTCCTATCGCAGCTTTTGAAATAAAATCCGGATAATCATCGGTTTGATCAAGAATAAAAGCGCCGCAATCTTCAACTTCGTGGCCCTTTTCCTGAAGGTATAATTTGATCTGTTCTTTTAATTCAAAACCGGCGTGGTCGGCTCCTAAATAAATTTTCATAGCTTTTTCTTAATTTGTGGGATTCTCAAAAGTCCTTTTTGCGCTCCAACTTGCTCAATAACGCTTGAGGCGTTTGCCGTTCCCCAATGCATAGCATCGTTAATAGACAAATTATGTAACATGGCTGATATAAATCCGCTTGAAAATGCGTCGCCGGCGCCGGTTCTTTCTACAATCCTGGATTGATCAGCTTCTTTTTTATAGATTTTCCTATCTTGATCTATAGCATATGCTCCATTCTTTCCATCGGTAATCACAACAATTTTCGGCCCTAACTTTTGTAACTTAATCAAGAGTTCCTTTATAATTTCTTTATCGTCTTTCTCATTAGAAATTAGAAATTGAAAATTAGAAATTTTCGTTGCTTCTTCTTTGTTGACAAAAAGCATATCTGTTATGGAAAGGACATCTGCAATTTTTTTATAACCTTCTTCTATTTGAAGAGTGCCTGGGTTGAATGCAAGTTTGCATCCGGATTTTTTTACAAATGCAACAGTTTTGAAGTAGGCATTTTCCCATTCCAACCCTAAAGACGTAAGGTATACCAATTTTGTGGTGATATTATCCAAAACGAAATCGTGTTTACGTCTTACATGTTCTGAGAAAATTGTACGTTCACTCTTAAAGTTAATAATTACGGAGAATGAAGAAGCTTGGCCAATGGTTATTTTAAGAAGATCAGTATTAACATTCTCTTTTTTTAGCGAGTTAACAATTTTTTGGGTGAACTCATCACTCCCAATCTCAGCGCAAATCGATGGAGAAAGTCCCAAACGGGATAATCCAACAGCGACATTTGCCGCATTTCCTCCAAGAAGAAAATCACATTTGTCAACGCTAATCTTTTCTCCGGACTTGATGCATAATTCGTTTGTTTCTTTATTTAGCCGGAGATGCTGACTTGCTTCGTGGATTGTTAAAAAAGCGTCGATTTTCGCGTTGCCAACGCAAACTACATCAAAACTAAGCATGTCCCTATGCTACATAAAATAAGCATTTTTTGCAATAGTTTAAGGTAAGATGAAATAGCGGGTTGACTTTAGAGATAAAGTTTAATAGTATAAAACCATGAGAGATCTTCTTTTGAATTTTGCAAAACTACTTCCCGCAAGTATCGCACATGCGCATTGTGATGTTCCGTGTGGGATTTATGATCCAAAGTCTGCTCAAATTGCGGCAGCAACTGTTTTAAAAATGGTGCAGCTGATAAACGATCTTCCAAAAGAAAATCCAACGGTTAATGACAGAAATAAATTTGTCAGATGTGTTTTGACTAAAGAAGAGCATGCAAGAATTTGCAAAGAAGAGCTTCTGATTTTGTGGACCGACTATTTTAAACCCGAACATCTGACTATGTTTCCAAAACTTCATGAAGCATTTTGGAATGCCGCAAAACTTTGTTCCAAAAACAAACAAGGGGTTAGTATTGAAGATGCCGAAAGTTTGGTAAAAGCAGTTGATGAAATAGCAGAGATGTTTCAAAAAACAAAAAAGTGATTCCTCTTTTTAGATTCAAAATTTCAGGCCACAGTATGGAACCAACAATTCAAAACGGACAAACGGTTTTGGTAAGTTCAATTCCTTACTTTTTTTCAAAACCTAAAATTGGCGACGTAGTCGCTTTTAAAAAAGACAATAAAGTGTTAATAAAAAGAATAGGTAAAATTGATGGAAAGAAGTATTTTGTTAGCGGAGACAACAAAGAAGATAGTATGGATAGCAGGAAGTTTGGTTGGCTTACGAAAAAAGATATATTAGGAAAAGTAATCTTATAGTCCCTTTTCATTGGCGACAAAAATATCTCCGGATTGAGGAAGAGAAACATTCAGGATGGTTTGATCTTCGGGCAACACAACTATTTCTCGTTCTTCTTTTCCATCTTTTGCTTTTACAACAACCTCATACATTGTTTCTTTTGGGTCATTTTCATCTTCCTTTTCTGCATTATCTACTATTGAATAAATATCTCCTCTTGATAAAGATTTGTGAGTATCCAAAGCCCTGCCCAAAGCCATTAATGCTTTTTGGTTGTACATAAGTATAATAGATGCTATTAATGCTGCCTGTCCAAAACTTTGACCATGTATTTCTTCAGTTATAAAACGATCATGGCCTTCTCCTCCTGTGCCAGTTGCAAATCCTGCTGCCGCAGTTGGAGCATCAAATTGATCCGGATAAGTTACGCCAAGCGCATTCCCTTTTGGGATAATATCTACCCCGGCTATACCAACGTTTCTTTTAACACCGACTAGAGTATGTCCAGCCTCGTGTAGCGCAGTCGGACTTGGTTGAAAAGACGGTTCTTTACCTTTCAGGTTGGGTCCTAGAGGTTCTAGTTTTATTTCAACAATATTAGTATCTTTTATCATATTTATGTCTGTCGCATATTTACTCATATCGACTTGGATTGTTTCAGCGCCTCTCATATGCGTGTATTATACCACGAATTTCGGTATACTATTTTGTAGTGGGATTTATTGTTGTTGATTTATTTTTATTTTTTGGGATTATTTTTTTACTTCTTGTATTATCCATGCTTTGGCCGCCGGACAGCCCTTGGGCCCCGTGGTGGAGAACCAACAAAAAAACCGCTCAGGCAATTTGCAGGCTGGCAAAGGTAGGAAAAAGTGATATTGTTTATGATTTGGGCTGCGGGGACGGGACAGCTTTGATAACCGCCGCAAAAGAATTCGGAGCAAAAGGAGTTGGGATAGAAATCGATCCGGTAAGACATTTTATTGCAAAAAATAGAGTAAGGCTTAGCAAACTTAGTTCATGCATAGAAGTAAAAAAGAAGAATTTTTTTGATGTAGATATTTCGAAAGCAACAGTCATCTTTGTATATCTTGTCCCAAAAGCATTAGGAAAACTTTTACCAAAGTTTAAAAAGGAGTTAAAAAAAGGAACAAGAATTATAAGTTACCGCTATAAAATAAATCTGCCTTTAGAGAAATATGATAAAGAAAACGCAATCAGGCTGTACGTTTTATAGTTTTGAGAATTATCCACCGGATTTTGTCCGCGATTTTGTAGAGTTGATACAAAATTGGATTAATTACTAAATCATAACTGCCAATAAATTCTACGAGTTCCGGACCATAGCCTTGTTTAAATCTGTGAAAGCCATACCATGGGTCTTTGGGGTCGGGATTTTTACCAAGAGCACCCCACATGTCGAATCTCTTAAGACCTAATTTTTTTCCAAATTTTATTGCTTCCCACATCATAAGATTTGACGCCATTGTCTCACGATGTTGGCTACTTGATGCGCCATAAGGATAGTAGAGAGTGTCTTTATAGACAAATAAGATCCAAGCAACTAATGTTTTATCCTGATATTTTGCAGTTAAGAGATGGGGTGTTAAATGATTTAAATCCGAAATCCGAAATCCGAAATCCGAAACAATGTTCGAATGCCCCAAATTCGAATGTTCAAAAGTATTAAATTTTTTGTCATTTGTATTTTGAATTTGTTTCGAGTTTCGGTATTCGAATTTAGAATTTTTATGTCTGAGTGTTTTCCACATCGTTCTATGATATTGTTCCGTGTGGGCGTAAAAGCCCTGGCGTTTTGTTGTTTCATGAGTTAGTTTAATATATGCTTCAAATGCTTCATCTGAATTGTCTCCGATTACCTTTACATTATGTTTTTGCGCAACTCTGATGTTGTATCTTGTCTTAGGATGCATGCTTTTCAACAGTTCTTCTTCTGATTTTGTCAGGTCAAGGATAAAGGTGTATTTGGTAAAAAGAGGATGTGCGGCTGGCTTAAAGTTGTCATGCTGAACTAGTTTCAGCATCTCGTTTGTTTGTAACGAAACCTGCCTGATGGCAGGAGATCCTGAAATAAATTCAGGATGACTGGAATATTGAACATTGGGTTCTAATTGGATAAAAATACACTTTTCTTCTTTTCCGATTTCCCGAAGCTTATCAAGCATTTCCAGAGTTGGCATTGGGCCTTTTGGCAGATAGCCAATCGTCCAGGGAAGATGTGGAGTTTTATGGATTGAAAATATTAACCCATTTTCTTCTATTATTTTTACCCCCATTTTTTTTCTAAACTCCGCCCATTCTTTGGACTGAAGAGGGTGACCAGAGATATTATTATAACTTTTGTTTTTCACTTTAGTATTATAGCAGTTTTGAAGCAAAAAAATGCCAAAAATTACCTTGAAGTATTGGAGGATTTTATCTGATAGGCCAATATCTATCGATTGATTGAGAAAGTTTTATAGTCCATGGATTTTCAACAGATAATCGCAGTTGGTAAAGTTTCATTATTGCAAGGAAATCTTTAATTTCTGAAATTCTATTTTCAGGACCTTTAAATATCTCTTCGAATTCTTTTGCTACATCTTTCACATATTCTGAAGCAGGTTGTGAAACAACTATGTTTTCTAAGTATTTAATAATCTTTTCAAACTCTTTATTGTCTAACCATACTCCCTGGCATTTATTACATTTATCAATAACCACTTTTGAATCCATGTATGTAAGCGATATCATTGATGAAAAACACTGAGGGCATTTTCCTTTACTTGGAGAGGCGTTATATTTATGCTCTTTTTCATCAAATAGATCAAAATCTAGCCATCTTAGATCGTCATCGGTGCTATCTTTTGCTTTTCTTAGTTCATCTTTATCAAACCATTTTCCATTACAGTTTCCGCACTCATCAATCTTAACGCCTTTATAATCTAATTGCTTCAAATTATTCTGACAGTAAGGACATTTCATAATAAATTATTTAATGTGATTATAACACTTGATGAATCAAATCACAACGTCACGATCAATGTTTGCTTTGTCTATCCTGATAATACAAGAAGGAGCTTACAAGCATCCCTAAATAAATATATTGAGTTGGTATTTGAGACAGAAATGTTAGAAATATTCTGTCAAAAGGGATGAGATTAATAAAGCTAGTTATGATGCCAGTTACTACTGAAATAGTAAAAACAAATGTTATAAATCTTATATTCCTAAAAGAAAAAGCAATGCTTTTCATCGAAGAATTGAAGACTCCCAGATTCTTTATTGAAAAGAAAATGGGGCTAAAGTAAAGAAATGAAAACGCGATTGATGAAATAACTGTAAAAAAGATATTGCTTGGATTCCAATCTTGTTGGGTATTAAGGAATAATATATATCCTGGAACAAGATTACTGTAAATAATAGGACGATAATATATAAGTCAATATTTCGATTCAATAGGGCAAATCCCCGAATAAAATAATTCATGACGCGTATTATAGCTAGTATTAATAGTAATTGCTATTTAAGACAAATTTCATAGCCATTTCGGCAATTCGCTTGTTTCTTTATTAAAATATGGAACATTTTTTGACAGAACATTTTCGGGAAGCTCAAGAATAAATCTAGATACAATATTTGAAGTTCTTTGTCCGAAAAAAAGCCTTCTTCTTGCATATGTTAGGTAAAGTTTTTGTTTTGCTCTTGTTAGCCCGACATAACAAAGCCGTCGTTCCTCCTCAAGCTCATTTTTGTCCATAACGCTTCTTGAATGAGGAAATAATCCCTCTTCCATTCCAACCATAAATACTATTGGAAACTCCAATCCTTTTGCAGCATGAAGAGTCATTAAAGTTACAGCTTCTTTTTTCTCGCCATTGGATTTATCCGGGAGGTATTCCTGTTCAACCAATGAAACATTTTCTAAAAATTCTGTTAGATTTGGAAATTCAATTGCGACAGACCTGAGCTCTTTAATATTTTCAAGACGCTGTCTGTCTTCCTCATCTTTTTCGTCATAAAGCGATAAGTACACAGTTTTTTTAAGAGTTTGATCTAAAGTATCTATAGTTGGTAAGGGGTTTTTCTGGTTTTTGAATTGTTGTTGAAAATCTAAAAATTTTTCAAGTCTTCCTTTCCCTAACTTTTCGATTCTTTTATAAGAAACCATGTCTTTTGGATTTGCCAAAACTCTAAGATATGCAAGTACGTCTTTTATTTCTTTTCTTTCGTAAAATCTTGTTCCTCCAATCAAGACATACGGTATGCCTTGATGCAGAAAAACCTCTTCGATAATTCGCGATTGGGCGTTTGTCCGGTAAAAAACAGCAATTTCAGAATAAGATAATTTTCTATTTTCCAAATTCCTGATTTCAATTTGGCGGACAATGTATTCTGTTTCAGCGTGTTCATTTAGCGCTTCATGAATTGTTACGTCTTCTCCGTCCGGATTTTCTGTCCAAAGTTTTAGCACAGGATGAGTTGTGTTTCTGGATATTACAGACGAGGCCGCATCAAGAATTTTTTGCGTAGAACGGTAGTTTTGCGAAAGCGAGAATGTTTTTGTATTCCTGAAATCACTTTTGAACTTTGTAAGGTTTGTAAAATCAGCGCCTCTCCAACTGTAGATGCTTTGGGCAAAATCTCCAACAACGCATATGTTTTTATGTTTGTCGGCGAGCATTTTGGTAAGCAGGTATTGCGCGTGGTTTGTGTCCTGATATTCATCAACCAATATGTAGCGAAAACGATCTTGATATTTTTGAAGCACATGAGGGTTTTGTTCAAAAAGCGCGACAGTTTTTATTAAAAGATCGTCAAAGTCGAGCGCCTCATATTCTTTTAGTATTTTCTGATAAACAAGATAAACTTTGACCACGATTTCCTGAAAATGCCCTCTTGCGTATTTTGAGTAATCGGATTCCGTTATAAGTTCATTTTTAGCCTGAGAAATTGTTGCCAAAATAGACGATGGTTTGTACTCTTTTGCAGAAAGACTTAGTCTCTTCATAGCTTCTTTTATAGCGTCTAATTGGTCTTGGGTATCGTAAATGATAAATTGCGGAGAAAGGCCAATATGTTTACCCTCGATTCTTAGAAGTTTCGCGCATAATGAATGGAATGTAGCAATTGTTGGCCTGCGGCCTAAAAGTTTTTGAACTCTCTCTTTCATCTCGTTAGCAGCTTTATTTGTGAACGTGACCATAAGGATATTTAAAGGATCAATGCTTTTTTCTTTTATTAAATAAATAACTTTATAGGTTAATACTCTTGTTTTGCCTGATCCTGCACCTGCTAAGATTATCATCGGGCCGTCTGTATTAACAACAGCTTCCTGTTGATCTTTATTTAAGTCCTTGAGGATATCGTGTTTCATACTGTATAATGATACCACGAGTCGGGCATAAATTTAATATGAAGAAAGTTTTTATTGTTGCTAATTGGAAATCAAATAAAACCATTCTTCAAACGGAAGAATGGTTTCAAGCAATTAACAATTCACCAGTAACCTTTTACCAAGAAAAAAAGGAAGTAATTGTTTGCTCACCGTTTACTCTACTGCCAAAAGTAAAAGAGTTAATTGTCAATTGTAAATTGTCAATTGTTGTTGGGGCGCAAAATATTTCTCCGTTTGGGGAGGGAGCATATACGGGAGAGGTCAATGGAAGACAAATTAAAGAATTAGCAGATTATGTAATCGTTGGCCATTCGGAAAGAAGAACTAATTTTTATGAAAATAATAACCTGATAGCTCAAAAGATAGACAAATGTTTTAAGAATAAATTGGTTCCAATATTGTGCATATCAAATCTAGACCAGGTTCAAGGTTCAATGTTTAATGTTAATAAACAAGAAATGCTGGTGACGTATGAACCGTTATCTGCGATTGGCACCGGTAATCCTGATACTCCGGAAAATGCAGATTCCATAGCTTTGAAAATTAAAAAAGAACTTAAAGATACTCCTGTTCTTTACGGCGGAAGTGTTACTTCAAAAAATGTAAAGGATTTTACTTCCATGCCAAATATAGATGGGGTGTTGGTCGGCGGAGCAAGTCTTGATCCTCTAGAATTCTTAAAAATAATCAAAAATGCGTAAAAAAATATTTCTTTTACTTTCGGCAATACTTTTGGTAGTTATTGTTATTAGTATTGTAAAGACTTCAAGGTTTTATCCAATCATATTTCAGCTTTTATTTAACCGTGAAATCCAACTTAAAAAAGAAGACAGCAATATTAATATTCTGCTATTGGGTACCGGGGGCGGAAAACACGAAGGCCCAAATCTTACAGACACTATTATATTCGCGAGTATTGACGAAAAGAATAATAAGGTTACTAATATTTCTATTCCAAGAGATTTGTGGATTCCGGAGTTGAGGGCGAAAGTAAACATGGCTTATGCATCCGGAGAAGACAAAAGAAAAGGAGGGGGAGTAATTCTTGCGAAAGCTGTAATTGCAAAAGTTTTAAGCCAGCCAATTGATTATGTGGTTCGTATAGACTTTGATGGATTTGTTAAAGCTGTTGATGTTGTAGGCGGAATTGAGGTAGATGTTGCAAATAGCTTTGAAGACCTTGAGTATCCTATTATTGGAAAAGAGAATGATCCGTGCGATCAAAAAGAAGAGGATTTGAAGATGTTGGCAACTGCGTCATCGCAGCTTGAAGTTTTTCCGTGCCGTTATGATCACGTCAGGTTTGACAAAGGACTACGAACCATGAATGGAGAAACAGCCCTTCGATTTGTCAGGTCACGCCATGCAAAAGGCGCTGAGGGAACTGATTTTGCGCGATCTAAAAGACAAGAGCAAGTTGTTAAAGCGTTTAAGGATAAAATTTTTTCCCTGAATGTTTTGCTTAATCCGGCTAAAGTTATTGGGCTTTACAATGCAATGCAGGAGAGTATAGATACAAATATAAAAGAAGAAGAGTTTGATGATTTCATAAAACTTGCCCAAAAATTAAAAAATGCTCAAATTCAAAGCACGGTTTTGGATTATGGGGATGAAAAAGAAAAAAGACCTGGACTTTTGGTAAATCCGCTTATATCTGATGATTTTGGCAGGCAGTGGGTTTTAATTCCCCGAATTGGAAATGGCGATTTTTCGGAGATTCAAAAGTACATAGAGTGCGAAATAAAGGCGGGCAACTGTCCAATTGCTAATTAGACATTTTGTATATTATGGTATGTCCGTTTTGGTAGATAATTTTTCCTAGTGATTTGAATTTTTCTTCGTTAAGTTTTGGATATTTTTCTTTTTCTAAATTTCCAATAAAGACCAATTCAATTTTGTATTTATCAATAAGTGTTTTTGCATCTTCCAGGCTTTCTGTTTCATAAAGCGATTGGACTTCGGGAATTCTCGGAGAAGGGACATCGTACGTTCCTCTCCATAACCATTCATGCACTGTCCAGCCCAATACTGTCGGAAGGCCGGTATTGCTGGAAATCCTTGCGTAATCCGTGTAAGAATCTCCTTGCGCTTCCAAAATAACAGGTTGGCCCTTGATATTTTTATTGATCCACAAAATTGCTTCGTAATCGGTTGGATAGAGTGGTTTTAGATATTTTATGCCATCAAGCCCTTGGTATATTTTTAAATTGTAATAAGAATTAATTGCAAAATTTGGGTAGATCATTACTAATATAAAAAATAAAATAGCAAATATTAAATATACATAGTAAAAATTAAATATTTTATATTTTATATTTGATATTAAGCGTACAGCAATGTACGCGCTTGCAATAGAGAGCATAATAAAAGATTGGTAGACGAGTTTAAACATAGTATTTGCTCTGTAATGTCCAGGATAAATGTCTTTAATATAAATAAATTCGGGGATGACGATAAGAAGAGTAGATAAAAGTATTAATATAAGTACAAAAAGATCAGAAAGCGAAATTCGAATATCAAAATTCGAAATTCGAAACAAATTCAAATGCCCAAAATTCGAATTACCAAAATGTTTGGATTTTTTAACATTTGTATTTTGATATTGTTTCGGATTTCGTGCTTCGTGCTTCGGATTTATTCTTTTGAAAAGAAATACTAAAAAAGATAAAACCCAAAAATAAAAGAATCCGTAAAGAATCATGATCTGCCACAAAGGGGAGCGTAGGCAATGATCTTTTTCGAATAAAAAAGGTCCTATTTTGCCAATGTTGGTTAAAAATTCCGGCGCGCATAAAACACCTATGCCGGACGCAAAAGGTTTAAAGCTTAGAGAAAAAGGAAGAGAGAAAAGAATACTACCAATACTTACCAATACTACCAATAACCCAATATTGAGTAGTTTGTTATGATTTTGTTTAAACTTCAGATAAATAATAACTATAACTGCAAGCAGAAAATATATTATTCCATCCCAGGCATTGGTCATATACATAACTGCTAATAAGAAACTTAGTAAAATAATTTGAAATTTGAAGTTTGAAATTTGAAATGAATTTGAATTTTTTAAATTTTTAATTTGACTGAAAATTGAAAATTGAAAATTGAAAATTAATGATAATAATACTGCTATAGTTAAAAGCACAAAAGGGATATCCAGGAAGTGGCCGTGAAGATCAGCAACAACGAAAGAATAAATGGGAAATTCGTGAATAGTGTTTTGGATAAATCGAGTCGCATTGGGATACCAATAAGAGTTTTGGAGTGTTTGGGGAGAAAATGCTAACTGCCAGAAGGGCACAGGACTCTCATTTACATAAGGCTTGAAAAACGCATAAATAGTGTGAAGATTTCCAGCAAGCGATACAAGAAAAGCAGTCAATAATCCGCCTAATATAAGTTTTAAGTTTTGAGTTTTAGAACTGAGATTAAATAAAAGATTTGCTCCTATGGAGAAGCTTGCTGTAAATGTAAGCGCGAAAATGGTAGAGAGCATTAAGTTATATGTTATCGATGAGGGAATTCCTGAAAGTTTTGTTAAAACAGCTGTTACAAGATGCCCGAAATAATAATAATTTATTGAAAGCGGGGTAAGCCACATGTCAAGTGGTGGAAAATATTCGCTTCGAATAATAGAGTTTACAAAGCCAAAATCCATGTATTTCTCAAGCCCATGAATGTCGGGTTGATGTGCTCGGATATACGACCAAAAGAAAAGACCTGCAAGAAAGATAATCTCTTCGAAGAGGAGTATTTTCCAAGAACTTTTTAAAGATATTAAGAGTTTGAAGATATTAAGATATTTAGATATTAAGATATTAAAAATTAAGAAAGAAAAGATTGTTATAAAAATTGTAATCTCGGTAAAAGGAAGGATTTTTATTACTCCAAGAACGAAAACAACATAGCTTATTATAGCCATTCCTAAAATTCTTGCGAAAATATAACCTTTATCAAAAAAATTATTAAAGATAACAGAAGTTACAGGCAAAAAGATTATGCCAACCCCAAACAAAACCAGCCACCATTTAATAACAAACATTATGTCGGAAAATTCCATATTAGCCAAGCATTTCGGAAATATTTTTAATAGCAAAAAGATTATAAGATAATTGTTTGTTATGATTTTGATTTAGCCAATAAAATTTTGTATTCATATTATCTATAGCTAGGAACCTTAACAAAGGTAAATCGTCATCAACATAACGGTCGATTTTTAGTTTTTTTACTGTTTTGGCTTTAAAGATATGAGGCTGTTGATTTTGAAAATTAAAAATCATAGAATCGAAAATTCTATCAAATAGGTATTTATTAATAATAGCATTCGTTCTATTTTTTAAAAAGCTAAAACGGCTTGAGATTAGAAAATGTTTATTTTTTTTGTTCGATGAAAGTTTTTTGATAAACTCTAAGTTTTTAACAATTGGGGGGCGAAGAAAAGGGTGATGGCTTAAAATACGAATTATCTGCTCCGGCTTTGATGGAATCCGATACAAAAGCACGCCATTTGATTTGTGTTTGTATAACCTGTCTATTAACTTAGTAGGAACAAACGGGGGATAATTTATAAATATTTTATCAAGATCAAACCCTATATTCATTGAAATAAAGCCCTCTATTGTATTATAAATGAAATAAGCTTAAGATAATTATACACTATATTTATGAAAATTCTAATAACCGGTGGCGGTGGATTTTTAGGACTACACTTTGCATCTTACCTCAACAAGAAAGGAAATAAGCTAACCCTTGTTGATATCCAAAAATTTGACAATGCTGAATATCCACCCAACGCAAATCTTGTCGTGTGCGACATTAGAAACGATAGAGAATTAAAAAAGCATATAAAAGGGCAGGATGTTATTATCCATGCGGCCGCAGCGCTTCCGTTATGGAAAAAAGAAGATATTTATAGTACAAATATTAATGGCACCAGAAATGTTTTGGATATTTCCAAAATTTGCAATATTAAAAGAGTTATTTTTATTTCTTCAACTGCCGTATATGGCGTTCCTGAAAAACATCCAATTGAAGAGCAAGATCCGCGTGTGGGAGTTGGAGCATACGGTGAATCAAAGATTATTGCGGAAGATTTGTGTTTTAAGGCTATTGAAAAAGGACAACACGTTACAATTATCAGACCAAAAACATTTGTCGGGACAGGACGACTGGGAGTATTTGAAATTCTATTTGATTGGATCCACGATGGCAAAAGAATTCCTATAATTGGAAAAGGCGATAATAGATATCAGCTTTTGGATGTAGATGATTTGGTTGATGCTTGTTATCTTTTTTGTCTAAAAAACAAGAAGGAGTATGATGGGGCATTTAATATAGGCGCAGAAGAGTTTAAAACGGTCAAAGAAGATTTGGAAAAATTGTTTAGGTTTGCAAAATCAGGTTCGAAAGTCTTTCCAACGCCGGCATTTATAGTAAAAAAAGCGCTTTTCATCTTTGAAAAACTTGGTCTTTCGCCTCTTTATCAATGGGTATATGATACAGCAGATAAGGATTCTTTTGTTTCTATTGAAAAAATTAAAAAAACCCTTAATTGGAAACCTAAGTATTCTAATGCAGAAGCTTTAATCAAATCGTATCGGTGGTATTTGGAGAACTATAATGAAATAAAATTAAGAACTTCAGGTGTTACCCATACAGTCGGGTGGAAGCAAGGAGTACTTGGATTATTTAAACGCTTCGCATAAATCCTACTTTTTTTTGAAAATCATTATTTTTGGGTGGTCGTAGACAGTAAAGGATTCATCCGTGATTTCGTCATTGATCGGGATGTTGAGAATTGGAATAGTTGGATACATAGAAAACTCTGCGACTTTTTGAAAGCTCACTATATTTTTATTGTCATTCCGGACTTGTTTCGGAATCTCGTTTGAACCGAGACCCTGAAATGAATTCAGGATGACATTTTGTCCACTAAATAATCTTTTATAATACTCTGCTGTTTGGGTGTAGCATCGACCAACTGGTAACTTTTGACAATCAGTCAATTTCATAAGCGGAACATAAAGGCGGTTGGAAGCAATAATAATATAGTCTGTCTGTGCAAGTTGTTGGTTTATAATCTGCCATTTGTCAGGTGTATCCGGATTGTATAATTCCAATGTCAAAATCCGATAATTTTGTTGGCCAAAAAGGGGTAATCCGTCATCCCAATGTTCAATCGCAAGAGTTGCGCCATATGGAATATTCTGATTTATCCAATTTGTTGCCTGGACACGGGTGTTAGGTTTTGTATAAATATGCATGAAACTTAGCGGCCAGACGAAAATACTACCAACACATACCAATACTACCAATAGCCTAATTTGAAATTTGAAATTTGAAATTTTTATTGAATTTTTAATGTTATAATTTTTAAAATTTAATTTTTTAGATTTGTTTGAAAATTGAAAATTGAAAATTGAAAATTGACCGATATTAGAGTTTGTTATTAGAATAAATAAACGTAATGCAAATACAGCTCCAAAAAGGGAGAATAATGGATAAAGCGGGAGGAGATAGCGCATAAAGCCGATGGCAAAATTTCCAACAACAGCAAAGTAGGCAACAAGGAAAGTTAAAAGTATCAGCTCCTGCGCCCATTTATTTATTTTTTGTTTTTTAAAAATTAAAAAGATTATGTAGAAAACTCCGGATATTGAAAGTATTGAAACAATCGGTCCCTGTCCCCAGAGAAAAATATTTTTCAGCTCATACAAATATGGAATTTTCCCTACGTATTGAAGTGTGTATGGAAAAGTAAAAGCATCGTACGTCATTTGGCGCTGCTGCATATTGTGCAGCCAAAATGTTTTAGAATCAATGACAGCGTAAGGCTCAAAAACAATAAAAGTTATTACGGTTACTGTTGTTATAATAAGACCATCAATAATAAGTCTTTTTAAAAATTTAGGTACATGAGGAAACCAAATGCGCGGACGGTGAGGATTTTTTATAAAAATAAGTAAAAAATCAACAATTAACACAGCGCTGATTGCCGATATCAGGGCTATGGCGCTAATTTTTGTCGCAAGAGATAATCCGAAGAAAAATCCAACAAGGAGTGACTTTGTAATTGTTGGTTTTTCATATAGCCTGATACTTTGGTAAAGTGTTGATAAAACAAAAAAAGTAAGTATAGTATCAACCGCGTAAAAATGAGAAAGCTGTATAGGCAGCACACTTATTCCATAAAAGAAAGCACCAATTAGAGCGACTTTTGTATTAAAAAGCTTTTTTCCAAGCAGATATATCGTTAAAAGGGTACCAATGTCAAAGAATGCGGATAAAAAACGGCCAACTAGATTTAATTTTTCATAGTATAAATATAGGGAATTAATGTTGCTCGCGAGATTCCCTGCGGCCTTTAAAAGATAAATCGGGAAACTTCCATAGGCAAAAAAATGAGGATTCAATGGACTTGATTCCGTTAGAAATTCTTTTATCGAGGATGGAAAACTAAGAGGAGTTGTAAACATAACAATTGCGCGTTCGTCCGGATGCAGGTGGTATCCCTGGTCCCAATTGAGATTATAAAATCTTAAAAATCCTCCAAGCAGGATAATTAATAGCAATATAATTTTTTCCTTATTCCAAAAATTTTTCATAGTTTTCTTTTGAAAACTGTTTAGTTTTCATAAAAACCCTAATCACCGGGTGATCGAAAACACTCCATGTTTCCTCGGCCGTTTCGTCGGCAACTTCTAACTTCCAGCTTCCAAGTGCTAACTTCGGGAATGAGTGAAATTCTTTTATTTGCTCAAAACCAAGTTCGCCATTAAAAAGAGTATCATAAAAATAAGAAGTTTTAGGGTAGAGGTGCGGAAGCCTTTGGTGATTCATAAATACCCGGCGGCTCTGAACCAGAAAATAGTCTGAAGAATAAAGAGCGTCCGCTATTTTTTCGCGTGTAAGTGAATCTTGCTCTAGAGGATAGAAATCTAACGATATGCGTTGAAAGTTTCCATTAATAGGAATATCAACTGTGTTGCCACCCTCCACCAAAAAAGTTGACCCCTCTTTTGCGTAAGAGCGGAGCCAATCGGAAGCTGTTATGCGAATATCAGGATTGGTATAAATTGAGAAAAAGGCCATTGTCCAAAGAGCAGATGCAAAAATAAGAAGTACTGCCAGATAACGATATAAAAATCGTGTTTTTCCCTCGAGCTTTTCAATCAAAAAAACCGAAAAAATGGCAAAGAAAGGAAAAGTTGGCGCAATAAACCTGGTCCATTTCGCGAAAAGGAATGCGTTTGGAATAAATAAAGACAAAAATGCAACAACTAAAATTATTGGTTTTAGTTTGGGTTTTTTTATAGAAAGCACAATCAACATGACAAGCCCAATAATTCCAAATACCACAAGAGCAGGTCCTAATACATAGGGCAAAATCTTTTCTATTTGAAATAAGACAGGTATGGTATCGATAAACTGTCTTGTGTAAAAAACGGGTAAGTTTCCAACAGCCAGTGAGCCTTCGTAATTTAAGCTGGATTTAAAAGCCGGATTGTCTATAAAAATATAAGGCGCAGCAAGAACAAAAACAGTAAAGATTGTAATCATACTTACAAATGTTTTTTCTATTAACTCTAGAGGTTTTTTAAGAAATAGAATAATTATGGCGAATGTTAAGGGAAATAGAAAGACTATAGAGCTTATTTTAATCCCTAGGGCTAAACCTAAAAAAATAGAGGCAAGAATTAAATAAAAAATTTTCTTTAGTTCAATGAATTTTAATATAAAAAGTAAAGAGCCAAATAAAAAGAAGGTAAGTGTTGATTCGGGTGTTGCAAAATGAGCTTGTTGAATGAGTCCGGGCGTTAGGGCAGTTAATAAAGCTGCGAGAAGAGAAAATTTCGTTTTCATAAACGTTTTTGAGATTTTGTAAATAATAAAAATAGTTAAAGTTGAAAATAATGCAGAGTAAAAACGGCCAACAAGAAAAGAATTAAGAATTAAGAGTTCAGAATTAAGAATTGAGGAAATATGTTTTAGTAATTCTTGAGTAAAATAGATTAGATAAATAATCACTGTTCCGTAAGAAAAAAAGTGAGGATGCATTTGAGTGGGAAAAGATAGTTGGGCAACAGAAGCAACTATATGATACTCATCCGGATGACTGAAAAACCCCTGTCCCCAATCGAGTTTGTAGAAACGAAGAAAAGCGCCAATTACTATAATTGCTATTAAAACTAGTGTAGATTGTTTTTTGACCGAAGTCATATTAATTTTAAATTTTCAATTTTTAATTTTCATTGAATTTTTAATATTTAAATTTTAAATTTTCATTTCAAATTTCGAATTTCAAATTGAAAATTATACTTTGGTGATCAGTTTTGCCACTTTCTCTCCCAATTCCA
>MFNZ01000058.1:155-14294 GCA_001782195.1 Candidatus Levybacteria bacterium RIFCSPHIGHO2_02_FULL_37_13 | reverse complement strand
ATACTTAGTTTCTTCAAAAGAACTATCAACTGGTGAAATCGGCTATATTATTACAGGCATTAAAGATATTAGAAAAGTGCGCGTTGGAGACACCATCACTTCAATTTCAAATTTCAAATTTCAAATTTCAAATTTTCAACCACTGCCAGGCTACAAGATTCCAAAACCTATGGTATTTTTTGGAGTGTATCCCAAAAGCACAAATGATTATATTTACCTAAAAGAGTCTTTGGCAAAATTAATACTTAACGATACTGCATTAACGTATACAGAAGAATATTCTTCTTATCTGGGGAGCGGATTTAGAGTAGGATTTTTGGGACTTTTACATGCTGAAATTGTTAAAGAAAGAATAAAACAGGAATTTAATTTAGATATCTTATTAACTATGCCCCAGGTTCTTTACGAAAAGTCCTTCGACTCCGCTCAGGATAATAAATCAGGGCAAGAAGTAATACGTGAGCCGTATATGAAGCTTATTGTTTATACGCCCAAAGATTATATAGGACCAGTTATGAATATATGCCAGGCAAAAAAAGGTAAACTATTGGATTTGACTTATCACGAAAGTTTTGCTGTTTTGTCTTACGATATGCCTTTTTCAATGTTTATCAGAGGACTTTCCTCGGATCTGAAATCAGTATCAAATGGATACGCCAGTATTGATTATGAATTAACTTCTTACAAAGAAGCGGATTTAGCGCGGCTTGAAATAAAAGTAAATGACGTATCCATAGATGTTTTGTCAGAGCTTGTTTATAGGGATGAAGCGATACATATTGCACGGGAAAAAGTAGAAAGACTTAAAGATTCATTACCAAGACTGCAGTTTAGACAAATTATACAAGGATTAGTAAATGGAGATATTGTTGCAAGGTCTGAGATCTCGCCTTTTAGAAAAGATGTTTTGCAAAAAATGTCCGGAGGAGACAGAACAAGAAAAGATAAACTTTTGGAAGCCCAGAAAAAAGGTAAATCCAAACTTATTAACCGCTCAAAAATCGCCATCCCCCAAGAAGCCCTGCTTTCGATGATTGAAAATAAATAACCTGCATTTATACTATAAGTTATTGACAGGATTTGACTTTTGTTGTATAAATTATCAGTCACTTTAACTAAGTGATAATTTTTTGGTTGGGTAAGCAAATATTATGGTTAAAAAAGTAAATATAAAACCACTTTTCGACAATGTTTTAATAAAACCACTTGAAGCGGAAACAAAAACACAAAGCGGAATTATATTGCCCGATTCTGCTAAAGAAAAACCACAGATAGGATTAATTATGGCTATAGGACCTGGAATTGTAAATGAAGCAGGAAAACTTATTAAAATGGCAGTATCAGTTGGACAAAAAGTTATGTACAAAAAATGGGGTGGCAACGAAATGAAAGTCGGAACAGAAGAATGGTTATTAGTTGAACAGAAAGATATACTAGCTGTTGTAAATTGACCTAATTAACCTAATTGCTCTAATTTCTAAAACGTTTAGGTCAATTAGAAATTAGGATTTAGAAATTTTCAGGATATGGCTAAACAATTAAAATTTGGAGAAGAAGCAAGACAGGCTTTAGTCAAAGGGGTCAATATTTTGGCTCGTGCGGTAGTTACAACTCTTGGTCCTAAAGGACGCAATGTTGCCTTGGACAAGAAATGGGGTGCCCCAAATATTGTTCATGATGGAGTTTCTGTTGCAAAAGAGATAGACCTTGATGATCCATTTGAAAATATGGGCGCCCAGTTGGTAAAAGAGGCTGCCAGTAAAACTAACGATGTTGCCGGAGACGGAACAACCACCGCTACCCTTCTTGCTCAGTCAATTATCAACATTGGTTTCAAAAATGTTACAGCCGGCGCCAATCCAATGCTTCTTAAATCCGGAATGGCAAAAGCAGTTGATGAAGTTGTTAAAGAAATTACTAAAATGTCAAAAACTGTCAAGGATGCTGATGTTGCAAAGGTTGCGACAATCTCCGCTCAAGACGAAAAAATCGGATCTCTTATCGCGGAAGCTCTGACTAAAGTTGGTAAAGATGGTGTTGTAACAGTTGAAGAGGGAAAAGGTCTTGAGCTATATATCGACTATAAAGAAGGTATGGAATTTGATAAAGGATACGCATCCCCGTATTTTGTTACCAATTCTGACAAAATGGAAGCAGAAATCGAAGACCCATACATTTTAATCACAGACAAAAAAATTTCTGCGCTTAACGAACTTTTGCCCTTCTTGGAAAACTTAGTAAAGGTTTCTAAAAACTTGGTTATTATTGCCGATGAAATCGAAGGAGAAGCTTTAGCAACATTGGTTGTGAATAAACTTCGAGGCACATTCAATACCCTTGCAATTAAAGCTCCAGGTTTCGGAGACAGAAGAAAAGAAATGCTAGAAGATATTGCCACACTTACCGGCGGAACAGTTATATCTGAAGATACCGGAAGAAAATTTGAGAGCGTAAAGCTTGATGACTGTGGTAGAGCAGATAAGGTATGGGCAGATAAAGAAAATGCCCGAATTATCGGCGGAAAAGGAAATATGTCCTCTATAAAAGCAAGAATTGCTCAAATAAAACGCGCGATTGATGAAACGACATCTGATTTTGACAAAGAAAAATTGCAAGAAAGACTGGCTAAACTTTCCGGCGGAGTTGCTGTTATAAATGTTGGCGCAGCAACTGAAGTAGAAATGAAGGATAAAAAGGAAAGAGTAAATGACGCGGTTGCGGCAACTAAAGCAGCGCTTGAGGCCGGAATAGTCCCAGGAGGAGGAGTCGCGCTTCTTAAAGCCAGAAAAACTTTATTAAAACTTAAGGATAGCTTAAATCTACAAGACGAAAAAGTCGGAGTTTCAATTCTTTACGACGCTTTAGCAGAACCATTAAGATGGATTGCTAAAAACGCAGGAGCAGATGAAGGATGGGTTATGAGACAAGTTGAAGATTCTAAAGCTAATGATTATGGATTCAATGTTATGACCATGACTTTCGGCTCAATGATTGCAGATGGAATAGTTGATCCTGCCAAAGTAACCCGCTCTGCAGTACAAAACGCCGCAAGCATCGGCATGATGGTTCTAACAACCGAAGCTCTTGTTACTGATCTTCCTGAGAAAAAAGAATCTCCAATGCCGGGAGGAATGGGCGGCATGCCAGGAGGAATGGATTACTAATCCCCGATGTCATCCCGAATTTATTTCGGGATCTCCTTTTTGACAAAACAGTTTAATATGATATAATCAATCGTACAATTTAGTTATAAAGCGTTTGAGTTTAGTTTCCTGCTAAACAAGCTGATTGCGAAAAGCAATACGGAAGCAAACCGTAAAATACAAGCAAAGCGTGTCGGCAAAGCGGAGCGCTTATTAAATAAGAGTTATCTTGTTTAACGTTTGCTCCCCGCCATGGCGGGGATTTTTTATGGCAAGATAACCAAAGCAAGGTGGTACCATTGGTACAGACCGTCCTTGCAAGTCTCGATTTAATCGGGATTTGTAAGGACGGTTTTTTATCGCCTGAAAGGAAATTAATTATGGGAAATTATCAAGAAAGAGGAATTGTTTTCAATTCAGAACAAGAAAAATTTGTTACCAGAAGAATGGTTGTTAAAATAGGCAGCAGCACTATAACTGGTAACACAGAGAGTCTTGATGTTAATTTTATGGAGAATATCGCCAGACAAGTTAGCTTACTATTTCACAGTGGGGTGGAAGTTATGATAGTAACTTCAGGTGCTGTTGCAAGTGGAAAAAAAGGATTAGATGGAGAAGATAATACAACTGTCTCTATATATGGTCAAACAATATTAATAACAAACTGGCATGAAGTGTTAAAGAAGAATGGAGTTAAAGATGTGGGGCACCTTTTGCTTACGGATAATCATCTGGTTGATGGTATTGGCGATATCCTCAGTGATGCTCTTCGCTGTGGAGTATTGGTCATAAACGGCCAGGATGCTGTCAATGAATTAAGTAAGTCGAAAATTTGTAAGGATAATGATCAACTGGCAGAATTTCTGGCAAAATCAATAAATGCGGATACTTTACTTCTTTTAACAGATAAGGATGGAGTTTTGGATGAAAATCAAAAAACAATTGAAGTAATTGATTCAAACACGAAAATTGGGACTCTTCATGAATCTAAAGAAGTTTATAGCGGTGGTATTGATTCAAAAATTCAAGTTGCAATAGGATTTGCTGGAAAAGCAGTTATTGCAAATGGAAGAACAGAAGATATAATATTAAAAGTTGCTCAAGGTAAAAAGGAGCGAAATTTTTCTAGAACAATTTAGAACCGATTTTGGCATTTTTGTCAGGTCTTACCAAGATAACTTTTCCTTCCTCGTTGGCAACACCTACTGTTAAGACTTCCGACATAAAAGGCCCTATTTGTTTTGGCGGAAAATTAACAACACCCATTACTAAAATTCCCTCCAAGTCTTCTTTTTTATATAAATCAACTATCTGAACACTTGATTTTTTAATCCCTATTCCAGGCCCAAAATCTATTGTTAATTTATACGCAGGTTTACGCGCTTCTGGAAAATTTTCGACTTGCATAACTTTACCAACCCTGATATCAACCTTCTCAAAATCACTATAGCTTATTAACATAATTAAATTATAGCATAAAAAATGATATAATTGATTCTATAGATTCTTAATATGAAAAAAGTTGTTTTTTTAATTATACCTTTACTTTTTGCAATAATTATCTTTTTCGCTGTTAAGCTTTTTTTGGACAACTCTTCCGGTGAAGGAGCATTACAAGTAACCTCCATGCCTAATGCCTCTGTTTATCTTAACGATAAAAAGATCGGCACTACTCCCATCTGTAAATGCGAGTCAAAAGGCCTCATTAAAACCGGAGAATATACTATTAAACTTATCCCTGAAGAGGGTGACTTTAAGCCGTTTGAAGAAAAAATAACTATAAATAAATCAACCCTTACAGTTGTTGACAAAGAATTTTTAGAAGGGTTGGAAGGAAATGGCAGCGTTATAACTTTGTCTCCGGTCTCTGATAAAAAAGCTACAGAACTTCTGGTTATCTCTGTACCAAAAGATGCAAATGTGTTTTTGGATAACAATGCAGTTGGCACTACTCCGCTTATCCTCAAAGACGTCACAGAGTCCGATCATAATTTAACTGTCGCAAAAGATGGATATAAAGATCGAACAATTGGAATTAGAACGGTTCAGGGATACAAGCTTACATCGTTAGTTTTTCTTGGAATAAATCCTATTGCATCAAGTCCTTCGGCAGAACCGGTTGCCACAACTTCTGCGATTACAAATATTCAAAAGGTAGTAGTTCTTGACACTCCAAATGGATTTTTAAGAGTAAGAAAAAATAATTCAACTACATCACCAGAGATAGATAGAGTTTCCGACGGTGAAACTTTAGAGATGATCAGTGAAAAAGATGGATGGTTTGAGATAAAGCTTGCTTCGCCATCTGGCGAAATAAAAACTGGCTGGATCAGTAACGACTACGCAAAAAAACAATAAGTTATATACGAACTAAGTAGATAATTGTGATAACTAAAATAAACCAAATAACGACAGTTGCCAACAATGGCTTATCCGACAATAATACTCTCTCCGGGCTTTCGCCTTCGTGTTTCTCATAAATATCCTGCAAATAACGCATGAGCCCATAGACAACCGGAGCAATAGTTATCATAAGCCATTTCCTCTGGAAAAAATCCGGCAGAAAATCCGGCAGTAAAATACTAAGACCCAGTTTTATTCCTTTCGGAGTTTCCAAAAAAGTAAAAAGCGCATACGAAATAAACGTTGAGGTTGCAAAAATCGATGCATAAACATCTAAGAGCCTCTCCGAATAATGAGATAAAGATTTTCTTATAGCAGCGATGTTTACATCTTTATTTGAAGAAAGAAGGGTTAGCTCTGATCTTCTTTTGCCAATTGCCAAAAACAAAGAAACAGAAATCGTTGTGAGCAACAACCAAACAGAAATATGAAAGCCCGAAGCCGCTTCTCCCCCGTAAACTCTTAAAATATATCCGCTAGCTATAGCTAAAATATCAACTACAGCAATGGATTTTAAGATTGTTGAATATAACAATTGAACAATTATGTATATAAAAGCTAAAACGAAAAAAGCAGGAGTAACATAAAAACCTAAGACTAAAGACCCTATTACCAAAAAAACCGCAAGAATAAGAGCAAACAGAATAGAAATATCTCCATGCGCTAAGGGTCTGAATTTTTTAAAGGGGTGAAGTTTGTCTTTTTTAATATCAAAGAAATCATTAATTATATACGTGGCGGCAGATAACCCGCAAAAAACAAAAAAACCAATCACTACTTTCTGAAAAGCGATTGGATCAAATATGTTGCCGGAAAAAATAATTGCCGCAAAAACTGCAAAGTTTTTTATCCATTGCTTGGGACGCAGTAACTTTAAGGCGCTATATGTTTTTTTTATCATTATTGTGACTTAAAACAAGATGTAAAAAAAGAATCGCCCCCCCAACCAATACCACAACCATTATAAGCGCAAATAATTTACCCCTGCTCGAAAGCAAAAGCGAAATTGCTCCTACTATAGCAGAAATAAACCAGTAAAACAATGCAACAGACCTTTGACTAAACCCAATACCAAGAAGCAAATGATGCAAATGTTTTTTATCGTGTTTAAAAGGAGAACGCCCGCTTAGGATTCGGCGAAAAACAGTAAATATGCCATCAACCATCGGCACTCCCATGACAAGAATTGCAGTTGCAAGTTTAGCACCGGATAGAATTGAAACAACAGCCAAAAGAAGATAAACAGCTGTCGCGCCGTAACCTGGAAAGATCTTGGCGGGATAAAAGTTAAAAAGCAAGAAACCAAAAGAGCTTCCGGCAATAGCAAAGGATAAAACTGTTGCTATAAGCGAGTTTTGTTCACTCAAAGGAAATCGAAGACTCAATAGGCCAATCACAAAAGCTGAAATCCCTACTATTCCTGGCATTTGTCCGTCAACGCCTTTGCTCCAATTTAGCATATTCATTACCCAAACAATCCAAATAATGGCAATTATATCTGAAAAAGTGATAAGTACTTGCAGTCCCAAAAAATCAAAAGGAATCTTAATAGCGTTTAAATATAAAATACCGCCCAAAGGATTGGTAATAAAAGGTATGCCAACACCGCTTCCTACGACTATTAATGCAACAATTATATTTATAAAAAAACGTAAGTATGGAGAAATATCAAATTTGTCATCAATAATTCCAACAACAAGAGAAACAAAAGAGGCGAAAAAAAGTGCGATAACGATTTTTGATGTAATTGGTAAAAATAAAATTCCGGCAATTAAAATGCCAATAAAAAGAGGTATGCCCCCTCCTCTTGGAATTGGTTTTTTATGGATTATCGCAGGATGCTTGTGGACTTTGGGATCGTCAAAAATCCCAAGTCTTTTAATAAAAATTAAACATATGGGAGTTACAATAGCTGTAACAATAAACGCAACTATAAAAGGCAAAAAAGCAATCATTAAAATACTAATTGAACTGTTCTTATCACGAAAAACAATACAAGAAAAGAAACGCTAAGACTGGTTATTGCTAGCATGCGAGACACAAGAGGAATTCTTTTATGTATTACTAATGATAAAAACAAATTAAATAATAAGATTAAAAATGCAATTAAGATAGGCAGAAATATAGTATTAGTTGCGCCAAGCCGGTGTTCTCCCCAAGGCAACTGGTTAAAAATAGGAATAAAAGACGGAAGGCTGTTAAAATAAAACAGAACAAAAACAACAGACGCTAAGACAATACCAAAAGAACTGGCAAATCCTAAACGGGTAATCTTATCGTTTTTAACATCCTCAAAAAAGACTTTCATATATGACAACCCTATTTATGTTAAATCTTTCAGAATAACGATTAAGAGCAAATGGGATAGGTTTTTGATCCGGCATTATTATAATAAATCTTGGTTTTACGCTATCAACAGCCTCTTTTGTATTTTCCAAACCATCTTTATAGCCTGTTATATGATAAGCAACTATGTATTTTCCAGGAGGAACACGCTCTATCATTTTATACAATTGCGCATTGTTTCCCCAGACGAATATCGAGTCTTTTTTTCTGATTTTAGACTTGATATACATTGCAATTTCATAATCAATAGGCGTTCTTTTGTCAAAAAAAGCTCTATAAGAAGAAACCGATTTTGCCCCCAATACAAACGAAGTAAAATTTTGGTAATAAACAACAGTCTTTTTATAAAAATCAAAATTTTTGAATACCAATACAATCGATACTACAAGAAGTGCTGCGATTAACCTCCTAAAACTATTTTTCCAAAAAAGAAGACCCAACATTAGGGAAAAGCTTGGAATCAATACTAAAAGATAATGTGTGTATGGACGCTCTGAAAAAAACGCATTAAAAAGTGAAAAAACGAACCACAAAAGTATAAAAATCAACTTCTTATCAAGCAATTCTCTTTTTTTCGCAATAAAAACAATTGATGTTAACAAAAGTATAGACTTAACAATCAACAATCCTTGCGGAATAATTAATTTATTTTTCCACCCTACATATCCAACATTGCTAGAAAATGTGGCTTTAAATAAATCAGCGATTGCGCCATTTATCAAAAAAAATAAAATAACTATAAAAATCGGAATTAGAAATCCAAATATGTAAGGTGCTGCTTTTTGCGCAAACGTTACCAAGAATTTTTTTTCTTTTTTTAATGAAACATTAAACTTAAGAGGTAAATTTAATATAAAAAAGAACGTTAAAAATGCAAGAAAGTCAAAAACCGCGACAATCTTAAAAAGAAATGCCAAACTAACTAGTATGCCAGCCAAAAACAATTTGAATTTTCTACTACTCATTGAGAAAATTAACAAGGCAGTAATAAGAATGGGAAGAAGCATAAAGTTTTCGGCATTTGCGATATTTCCCTCAACGATAGGCAGACCAAACAGTAAAGCGAAAATAGTTGTAGTAAGAAAATGAACTTTTGTTGATCCCGGTGGCCCAGAAAAAAGTTTTTTTGATAAGAAGAAGAAAACAATAACAGAAAGCAATCCAAAAATTAGAGATACAAATCTTACAGTAAATTGATCGGAACGAAATATTGCATATAACAAATAAAGAAACGGAGGCTTATTATCCCATATGTCTTTATATAATAAACTTCCGTTATTGATGGACATTCCTATCGCTTGATATATTCCCTCGTCACCATACCAATGGGGCTCTAAAAGCGATGGAAGTCTTAGGAGAAAAAAAACAAAGGAGATAATTATAAGAAACCAGCTCATAATTTTTCTGTAACCTTATACTCAAGTCTTTTTCCCAACATAAGCTGAACATGCGAAACAAGAGCGGGAAGGGCTGAAAGAAAAAAACCTGCTATCGGCAAAAGTATGAATTCAAGTGGAAATAAAATTTGTCTAAATTTAGATAGATTAGGATTTTTAGGTCTACTCCTAAAATCAATAACCATCATAACAATAAGCGCAATCAGACAGATGGTTAAAATGAATCCTGCGAGTCTAGGCAAGTTATATCCAAGAGTGGTACGCGAAAAAACAGGATTTATAAAAGGAATTATATTTGCAGCTATGGTTATTATGAACCAATTTACAGGCCATAGGAAATGCTCAAGAAGAACATTGAAAAGAATTACGGTCTTTCTTATGAAAGGAACATTTGGTACAGTTAACCACCATTTCATGAATAATGGATCATCAGATACTCCCCAAGACCACCTTCGCTCCTGATGATATTTATTTTTAAGACTCTTAAAATAACTTGATGATAAAGGCGCGTCCATGGACGTCTTTAGAAATATCGGCTCAACTCTTGATTTTCCGCCGAGCTTGTAAAAAGCCTTAAAGAAAATTCTATAATCTTCAGGGATAACATCCGTATCCCAATATCCGATATTTCTAAGAAGAGCAAACGATAATGAGTATGTAGAGCTTGAAATAAGCCTGTCCCTTTGAACAAGAACTGCCATCCTCCAAAGACTGCCAAAAAAGGAAATAATTCTGGTAGGGGATGGGACTTTCCAAATGTTGTTGTGAAAAACAATTGCTGATTGCCAAAATTTAACGTGCCTGTTGCTATCATTTAAAAAACTATATGTAAGATAAGCAAAATATTGCCTGTCAAAAATGGAATCTGCGTCTATTGAGGAGACAGTTGCATAATTTATGTCGATAATACCCTTTTTAACAAGTTTATTGTATGCTTCTTTTGATGCAAATGATTGATTTGAGGATTTTCCCTTTACTTCATTTTTAATGTCTGGATGATAAGTCGCAAAGATACCTCCAAATGATTTTCTAAATTCTTTTATAAGCATATTTGCTTTTTTATTTACGTTCTTTTCTCTTTTTTCCATAGCCAAAATAACGAAAATCTGCTTTGCTGGAAATGTCTGAGAAGCAATAGAGGTTATAGTTCTTCTTAATGTGTCTACGCTTTCTGTATAATTTGGAATTATTGCGATGTGGTTTACGAGTTTGAAATTCTTGAAAACCTGCGCCGCCTTTAGCCAGTCTTTGTTTTCTGCTTCTTTTATCTTTCTTGAAGAGATAAATGCTGCAATAGTAAACGAAAACGACTTATAAAGCCAATATACATCAAAAAAAAGAATAAAATAGGCTACTATATAAGGAATAAGTATTGATCCCCAAACAGGGAAAAGAATTAACGTCCACGAGAAAAAACCTGGAAGTAATTCCAGGAACCGTTTCGTTTTAATAGGATATCTATTAAAGATTTTTTGAAAAAATTTTGTCATAATTCGAATCCCTCATTATGACACTGAGCGCTTGTCGAATGTGTCATAGTTTAAAAATTAGATTCGCGTTTTTGGTGGTTTCGTCTCTTAACTTGCCGTATGAACAGTCTTTAATCTTTGCCAAAAACCTTGCTGTAATTATAACATACTCAGGCATATTTTTGCTTCCCCTGTGAGGCTCTGGCGTCAAAAACGGACTGTCTGTCTCCATAACGATTCTATCAAGCGGGGCGAATCTTACCAAATCCAAAAGATCGATAGTTTCACCTTTAGCAATTCCTTTATAAGTTATATTCCCGTCAAAACCAACATAAAATCCCAAATCAAGCACTTTTTTCAAAAAATCAATATCCCCGGACATACAGTGAAACATACCCGGAGGATCAGAAAGATATGATTTATAATTTATCAAAATATCCAAAATGTCCTTGCCCGCTTGACGGTTGTGAATTTGTAGGGGCAGTTTTAGTTTGTAAGCCAGTTCAATTTGCTTAATAAATACGTCCTTTTGCAACTCTGGTTTAACAATAGCATTTGATTTATAGCTAAAATAATCCAACCCGCACTCACCTATTCCAACAACCTTCGGATGACGTGCCAGTTTTTCAAGTTGGCGCAGCCACCCTGAGCCTGCCGAAGGGTCTAGCTTATCAGCGTGGTGAGGGTGTACGCCAATGATTGCATACAAATTTTCATACTTTTCTGCAAGCTCAACGGCTTTTTCACTTGAATCAATCTTTGTCCCAACGTTAATAATCTTCGTAACTCCAGCCTCAAATGCTCTTTTTATTACCTCATCATAATCTTTCTCAAATGAATGGAAATTTAAATGACAATGAACATCGATCATATCTTTATTATATCTTACAAAAGTTGTTTTATATATATAAGTATGCTATCTTAAGTATTAAACAATCAATATCTCATATGGTACTAATGCAATCTACAATGTTGCCGCTTGGAACTAAAGCTCCTGATTTTAGTCTTTCTGATGTTGTGTCAGGCAAAATTATTTCACTTTCAACATTTGCCGACAAAAAAGCACTTCTTGTTATGTTTATTTGCAGACACTGTCCATATGTCCAGCACGTACAACACGAAATAGCAAAAATAGGAAAAGAGTATAAAGATAAAAATATTGGAATTGTTGCGATAAGCGCAAACGATCCAGTAAGCTATCCTGAAGATGCGCCGGAAAGTCTTAAAGAAATGGTAGAAGAGCTGGATATTTCATTTTCGTTTTGTTTTGATGAAAGTCAAGAAACTGCAAAAGCCTACACTGCTGCCTGCACTCCGGATTTCTTCTTGTTTGATAAAGAAAGAAGGTTGGTTTACAGAGGACAACTTGATGATAGCAGGCCGGGAAATAATTCGTCTACGGATGGAAACGACCTTAGATCAGCTATTGAAAGCGTATTGGAAGATAAAGCAGTTGATTTAAATCAAAAGCTAAGTAGCGGATGCAGCATTAAGTGGAAAATCGGAAACGAACCATCCTACTTTAGGACATAATCCTTTTTTCTGTACCCTTAATAAGACGGGAAATATTTTCTCTGTGCGTCCATAAGGTAATTAAAAATAATACTAAATAGAATATTGTTAATTTTGGAAACATTAAATATGACACAATAGGAAAACACATTACTCCAAGAATTGATCCTAAAGAAACAATTTTCGTCTTTAAAAAGATTGCTAGAAACACAATGAATGGCACTATAGCCATCAAGGGATTAATCGCAAGAACAACTCCAAGTCCGGTAGCAACTCCTTTACCTCCTTTAAATTTAAGCCAGATAGGAAAAATGTGAGCAAGTATTGTAACTACACCAATAACCAATACTTGATTTGTAGGCAAAAACTGTAAGGCGAGTTTTACCGGAATAAATCCTTTAATTACGTCCAAAACCAAAACCATAACCGCAGGTTTAAGTCCCAAAAGCCTTAGGGCATTTGTAGCTCCAATATTTCCGCTTCCCTTTTTCTGTATATCAATTCCATACTTTCTGCCAACCAATTTTCCAACAGGAATCGAACCTAAAAGGTATGAGAATAAAATAAATAAAACCAAGTTCATTTTATTCCGTCCGACGACGGGCGAAGTAGAAGTGAACTACAAAAACTAATAAACCAATCGTAGTAAAGGCAATTGATTTTTCTAAATCATCTACTTTCTTGTTTTGTCGTTCTGTCTCAACGTTTTTGAGACATTCTTCTTTCTCCTTCTTTTCTGCTTCTGTATCGGATTTTGTTGGTTGTGTTTGACCCTCCGGGAGAGCGACTTTTGGCATATAGTCACAGCGAGATTCAGGAGCATATCCTAAAGGATATTTATCATAAACTGTTATTCCTACAACAAAATGAATTGAATTAAACAATCCAATAATAAATAGAACAACGCCAACCGCGCTTAAAACATAAAAATAAATCGTCGGAATCAATTTTTGCATATTTTATATTATACTAAAACCAAGTTTTTTTTGCTTTTGATTCTTCTTTAAATTGTTCGAGAAGTTGTTTTTGATGATGAGTCAGGTGCTTTGGGACTGTAACTTTTATCCGTACATAATGGTCTCCCCGACCGCTTCTTTGAAGATGTGTCACTCCTTTTTGGCTAAGCCTAATAACAGTATCTGGTTGCGTGCCCGAAGGAATTCTTAAATTTACTTCTCCATCAATTGTTTCAACATTAACTGTATCTCCCAATGTCGCTTGGGGAAATGTGATTTCTTGTTCGGAAATTATATCAAAACCTTCCCGGCGAAATCTTTTGTCCGGCCTGACATCCAAAACCACATCGTAATCTCCGAAGCGAATTCTGGAATTATCATCAACACCGGCCGGGATTTTTATAGTCTGCGTTTTTCCGTCAATAGTAACTTTTTTTTGGACACCATGAACAGCTTCCATAAAATCTATACTTAATGAGTATACTTGCCGTCTTGATCGGGCGCCGAATGGTGACCCGCCGCCACCGAAGAATTGTTCGAATATCTCAAAAGGGTCTGAAAATCCTCCAAAATCAAACCCCGCCCCACCACCATCTCCTGAATTTGAGTAAGTATATGAAAACGGACCATATTGTCCAGTTTGTGCCCCACCTCCAAATGGACCCTGGCCAGCTCCGGCTTGCTCAAAGGCAGCATGACCATATTGATCATAAGCTTGTTTTTTCTGGGAATCCGATAACACTTCGTAAGCTTTTGTAACTTCTTTAAATTTTATTTCCCCTTCTTTACTTTTGTTACGGTCCGGATGATATTGCAAAGCAAGTTTCCGATACGCTCTCTTTATCTCATCCGCACTTGAGTTTTTCGTAACACCTAATACTTGATAATAATCCTTATTATCTGCCATATCTGT
>MFNZ01000058.1:0-110 GCA_001782195.1 Candidatus Levybacteria bacterium RIFCSPHIGHO2_02_FULL_37_13 | reverse complement strand
GAAATTAGAAATTAGAAATTTAGCTTACCACTTCTCCCTCAACCGCTTCGTCCGATTTTTTTCCATTTGTTTTTTTGTTTTTCTTTTCTCCATTTCCCGCCTGTGCCGCA
>MFNZ01000057.1:8693-14311 GCA_001782195.1 Candidatus Levybacteria bacterium RIFCSPHIGHO2_02_FULL_37_13 | reverse complement strand
AACTCCTATACCTACTCCAACCAGAACCCCAATACCAACTCCTACACCACTACCTCCTTCAGGCCTTCAGATTTGGACGCTTGATTTTACTCCTAAAACTCCAGCCCAGGGACAAAATATCACCTTTGAGATATCGATAGCTAATTTTGGCAATAATCCATCTCCTGCTACAACTGCCAGATTCTACGATAGCAGTGTTGAGCCTGATTGTAATCAGTCCGGATGGTTTGCCGAAGTACCAATCAGTCCTCTTGTCCCATGGTCTATAGACACAAAGTTATTCACAAAACAGGGAGGTTTTTCCACCTCAGGAACACACAGTGTGTGGGTGGTTATAGATGAAGCGTGTGAAACTAGCAAGGTTAACATCTTGATTACTGTTACTTCATTAACACCTACTCCAACAAGAACACCTTTTCCTACAGCAATTCCGACAAATACTCCTACTCCATCTGTAGTTCTTACTCCTACTCCTACACCAACAAGAACTCCTACTCCAACAGCAACAAGAACCCCAACACCTGCTCCGCCAAAAGCTCCCACTCCAACACCTCCTGCAAATCCTTCAGATCTTCAAATCTGGTCTCTTGTTCCCTTGCCAGCTAATCCATCCAGAGGACAAAATATCACCTTTGAGATATCTGTTGTTAATTTTGGAGCCAACATTTCTCCATCTACAACTGTAAGACTTTATGAAAGCAGTACTCAACCCAACTGTTCAAACCAGACAGGTCTTTTTGGTGAAGTACCAATCAGTCCTCTTGTCCCATGGTCTATAGACACAAAGTTATTTACAAAATTAGGAGGCTTTTCCACCTTCGGAGCACACACAATATGGGCATTTGCGGATGGAGGTTGTGATGCCCCTGAAAGCGATGAGAACAATAACACACAGAGTATAGATGTGGTGGTGAATTGATGGAAATTTTCCCTACTTGCAATTTTACCGTGCATGGTTTATACTCGACCCAGGTAAAATTTTACCCACTCCTCTCTCTGATTCTCAGTTGACAGGTAGATGGGAATTCAGAAATATTTAATGAAAGCATATTTCCCAATAAAAAAACTTAAGTATATTATTTTCGTGGCAAAAGCCCCGCTCCGCGGGGAGAAGGGGGGTGAGTAAATGGCTTTTCAAGATCAAACATTAACTTGTCGAGATTGCGGTAAAGAATTTGTCTGGACTGCATCGGAACAAGAATTCTATCAACAAAAAGGATTCCAAAATGCGCCAGTGAGATGTCCAGCTTGTCGCGCTTTGAAAAAAGCTCGTATGGATGGAAATCGCGGTGGAGAACGTCAATCTTTCGAGATTACATGTTCAAACTGTGGTAAAAAAGACACTGTTCCATTTCAGCCAAGAGGCGATAAACCAGTCTTTTGTAAAGATTGTTTTAGAAAACAAAGGCAAGGATAACTTTTAAACTTAGGAAAATCAGTTGCTCCCACATTCTGAGCTTCAGATAATCTGATGTTTTAGCATTGCTAAACTTCATAGGTGAAGTATTTTTTTAGTTGAGAGACTATTTATTCTTATTTCTGTGATTTTTTGGTTTTTGTGGTTAAGACTTATTTCATAGGATGAATACCTGTTCTCATGTAAAATGTGGGAATATATTTTCTTGTACTTTTTCCCCGCAAACAGTACCAAAAGCTCTTTGCGGGTGAAAGTCGAGCTATTTTTGTTCGCTCACTTATCGGGTGATTTCACCCCCTCCTCAATCCCGCTTAGCGGGATGAGGAATCCCCCTGATGCGTTCGCTCACAAAAACTTAACGCTCTTTGTTTCAGTCGCAAAACTAGACTTAAGACACAATATTTCATTTTGTTTCTGTTTCCATACTAGGGGATTATATCATAGTTTGAGGCTATTGAGCGGATTCTGTGGCTGTAGTTGGTGGGGGGATTTCAACGGGCGGGTTTTGCGGCGGCAACTGAGCGGATGGCGTGCTAACATTTAGAGGTGGGGCAATTAATGGGGGAACTTCAGGTATTACAGCAGTTACCTTTCCTTCTATTTTGCTTTTGATGACCTCAATCTCCGAAGTTATTTGCTTAAGACTATTCTGGTCAGTACTAACGAGCCCTTTTACTATCTCGTATTGAGCTAATGCCTTATCTAAGTCTCCTTTATTTTCTAGAGCATGGCCAAGATTATAGTGGGCATTGGCAAAGTCTGATTTTAGATTTACAGCTATTTGAAATTGGGTTTGCGCATTTTCCCATCGCCCAAGCTGGTAGTAAATACCGCCAAGCAAAATATACTGTTGCGGGTTATTCGGATCCAAAATCAAAGCCTGTTGTTGTGTTGCAATGGCAAAGCTTTCGGAATTCTGGCCAAAGCCGATAAGGCTTCGGTAAATAGAGGAAAGATTTTGCCAATTAATTGAAGTTTGAGGGGATAGCGTTGTGCTTGTTCTTGCTGCATTTATTGATTGCTGTATAAGCCTATAAATTCTTTGTTGATCTGATGCGCTTGGGCTTGCATCTTTTGGTTGCGAACTTGCCAGAGAATTTGCAAGAGAGAGATTGGTTTGGGAAAATATGCGGTAATAGTTTTCCCTGTAAGGAAATATTGATATTGCCTGTGCTTGATTTTGATAAGTTTCTGTGGCTTTGTTTTTTGATGCCGCAATAAGTGCGCTTTGGAATTTAATATCAGATATTAAGTAGCTAGTGCTAAAAAATCCTAAAAAACCAACTATAATAAAGATTATTATTGCAAATATAACAGGTAATATTTTGCTGGTGTCATGTCGAAGATGATGTTGCGGGGTAATTGACGGGGTGGAAGAAAGAGCTTCAACATTAAATAATCCTTTCTTAAGAGCTACGATTTGAAGCTCTATATCAAAGAATTTTTTATGATCTGCTTTTATTAAGCTTTGTACAACCGCGAACAATCCAAGAAGAATAAAAAATATGGCTTGTATTGTAAAACCGACAGGTAAAATAATAAGAGCGGCAATCGCAAGAACCAAAGATATCGAAAAAGGATTTACAAATTTATTGCTTCCGGCAATTACGACCTTTCCTCCTCTTATTATCAGGAAAACAAAAGATAAAAGTCCCAAAAATCCTGTTGTTGCCAAAAGCTCAAGTATAAAGCTTGATGACTTTACAAATGTTAGATTCCAAAGTGTTTGGTTTTGGTTGAATGCGGCTTGTTTAAATCTTGTAAAGTCAGTCGCAAATGTGCCAAATCCGCTTCCGAAGAAAAACCCTTGTACGAATCGATTTGTGTCCTGGGAAATACTCGCAAAGGCAGTTTGAAGGCCTATTTTGTAGGGGAGAATAATGAGTTTTTGCCCCGGAGTTGGCGGATTAAATATTTGATATACATTAAACAAAAGCCCCATTAAGATAACTATTGATATAGTTATGAAAATAAGCGATTTTACAGAGTTGTTTCCGGATGGGTCGTTGGCGGTTGAACTGCGGGTAAAATATAATGCAATTGGTAAAAGTATGGCCAGATATACGGCTTGATCCAAAAGTGATCCTATAGGGGTAAATATTTGTGATTGCGCGATTATAAGCGGAATTAAATGTATCTTAAAAAAAGACAGGATAGATAATGTGGACAGAATAACCCCGCCTAAAAGAAGGGATAAGATCAACGGTAGAATTGATTTATTGTCGCGGATTATATTTACAATTACAAAAAAGGAAAAAACCGCAAAGAGAATCGGCACAAACGCGATTATTGAGTCGAAACGATTCACGGCAAAAAGAGCAGATAGAAAAAGCATTAAGGAAAATAAAATTATCGGCAGATCAAGAAAAGTTCTTCGCAATTTTACAGAGCCTTCAATAATCATCCTGATGACAAAAATAGAAAGCAATATCAGAACAACTGCGCCCAAAAGGAATTGTTTAGGGATAGTGAAGATGTCAGTTGTTATGGTTGTGATAAGAATAGGGAAGGCAAGAAATAAAAGGCCTAATAAAAATACGGAAATTGCGCTAAGGTATGAGGATATCTCATTTTTCGACTCCATATTATTAATCCTATCTGTAAAACAAAATAATGTCAAGGATAATTTTAGTTTTATTTTAATTTATGATTAGCCAGTTGAAAGGGGTGTTGGTCGCGCTTGGTGACGCGATGCCTACTGTGAACGATTTATCTGGCGCTTGGCGAAGCAAGAATGGTGTTTGGCCGCTTGGGGTACCTGCAGGTGTTATATAAATTAAGGACTTGTCAGTTACTAATTTATTGTTAATAGTAATTTCTGCTTCGCGGGCGCGCACGTATGCAGTGCCTGCAGATCCTGTTGCAGTTAATTCTTTTGAAGAAATAGCAAAAGCGTTTTTCGCAATACTTAAGTTGAGTTTGTTAAATGTTCCGCTTCCCGATGCGATTACATCCCCGCCAACTGTTAAATTTTTAGCGATTTGCGCATTTCCATCGACTTTAAGATCCCCATTTGTATCAATATAAACCAATCCTCCCATTATTGACAAATTTCCTTGTCTTAACGGCTGAAGCTCAAGAACTGCTCCAAAGGTGTTAATTGAATTGTCTTGAAGCACTAATGATCCTATAGAAAGATGTCCGGTAATCGAGGTATCGGCAAGGCTTGTAGGACCAAAAGAGATTAATTCTTGGGCAAATAGATCGGTATTGGTGTTTTGTCTTTCAATAGAAGCAAGTGGAGCAGGGTAGGGAGAAATAATGCTCAATTGTTCTATGTTCTGGGAAGCAGATTCAGATGAAGCTTTGTGTGTTTCAGTTTCGTTTGACAATAAAGCAGCAGGAGTGCTTGTTTTAGTTTCCGATGAGTCGTTAAGGATTGTTGCAATGGGTTTTACCGGAAGCGGGGAGACAATATCGGTGTGGATTTCATTGATTTCCGGAATTGGCGAGACAATGCTAGATGTTTTCGGGTTTTCCGTATTTGGGGTTAATATATTTCCGGTTGTACTTATATAAATAGATGGATCATACCAGGAGACACTAAGCACCACTAAGACTCTTCCGGTACATACGAATTGATCCGAATGATTAGTCCTAATCGATCCGAATTCGGATATATTCGGAGAAACACATTCGGATGCATTAGGATTGAGTGCCTCCATCGCTTTTCCAACGATTGTTCCAGCAGATGTGGCTTTGACAGCAACTCCGGGGATTGAAGAGAAGGTAAGTGAATCTCCGGGTTTTATATTACCATTAATAGTAGATACTTTCGTATATACCTGTCCCACAAAACCGACCCTTATAGAGCTTTTTCCTAAATCAACACCTCCTGTAAATCCGCCATGATTAGAAGCAATGCCTACTATCTTATTGTTATTTTGGTCGCAAGGAAGAACAAGTCCTAAATCATCGATGCAGACAAGCGAGCCATATTCAATATCCTGGTTTTCATCCTTTTTAAGATATTCCGCAAAATCAGCAATGCCGGATGTTTTAAAGTCAACACCGGCTGCGCCGGATCCTCTTACGGAACCAACTATTCCTATTCCTGCTGTTTCAAAATTTATGAAATGATTCGTATTCTCAACTGCTATTGGAGAAGTATTACCAAGTTTTACAATTAATCCGGCTGAGTCTGTACCTATTGCGGTATTAAATATTTGAGCTGCTGCCGAAGCTGGTTTTTCGTCTTGTA
>MFNZ01000057.1:0-8667 GCA_001782195.1 Candidatus Levybacteria bacterium RIFCSPHIGHO2_02_FULL_37_13 | reverse complement strand
GTGCCAATTCCGACATTCCCGGATGTTGCAATATAAACTTTAGGAATATTTGAGTTATCCGTATCAAAAGCCAAACCACTTGCCGAGCGTACATGAAAAGTTGAATCAGAATTTTGGTAAAATATCGCGCCTCTTTCAGTAGTATTTTGGAGCCAACGCGCAAAAACATTATCGTTTTGACCGGAAGATATGGCGATTTCCGCATTGGATCCATTTACATGAAGAGCGTAGGCAGGCCCTGTTGTTCCAATTCCAACCCTAGCGTTGGTTGAATCAAACGTTACGAAAGTGTTTCCTGTTGCATTGGCTATATTCAGAGCGGATGTAGAATCGCTAAATGGCTGCCATTTATTACCGGATTGCGAAATAATATTGCCGTTATTATCCACTGCAAATTTAGCAGCGCTTCCTGTATAAGCGCTAATAAGTTGACCTGTTGCGGTTTGATTGATGGTAAAAGCTGAAGTGGCAGAACTTGTTGCCAAAATTGCAAGGGAATCATTAATTTCTACAGCGCCAATAGCGTTTTCCATGTTACTATTTTCCGTACTATTAAATATGGGTTTTTGTAAGTCGATTTTTCCCAAATCCATTGGCGCAATTTCTACGTTTGTATTTGACCCGGGTGTCGTTGACAGTATTAGAGTTTCACCCATCAGTTTAAACTTTCCTCCGGTTGCCTGAAACGTTGGTTCACTATCGCCGTCAATAGTAAGGTTGCCGGAAGAATCAAGCGCCAAAACTACATTTTTCGTATCATGGTTAGGATTTGTTATTAGATTAAGTCCTTGCAATTTTTGCGCGTTAGCAGCAAGACTAACACCGGCCAGCGGTTGCCGTGGAGTAAGCTCAGGCTCATTTCCAACAGAAACACCAAGCCACAGAGCCTGATTTTGCGCAAATAGATTTTGAGATAGGGAAGTGTTATCGCCAAGAATTGCCGAGAATTTCCCCTGAGGATCAGTATTTATCTCTACAACCTCCTGCCATAAAAGACTTGAGCCTGTCGCAATCTCATCATTATAAATAGACATACGCACCGGTGTTTCGCTGACTACCATGGCATTGTTATAGTTGTCTTGTAGTCTTCCGGAAAAAGTAAGGATGCGCGGGGAGTCGGTTTGTAATGTTCCCAAAACGGATTTTTGGTTTTGGGGGCTTTGAGTTGTGAATTGATAGATTGCAACACTTAGAAATGAGGTAAATAGAAAAAGTATTGCAAAGGGTACATATCGGATGGAAATAGACAAAGGCGCGTAAAATCTTTTTGGAATGGATGAAACATGGGGAATCGAGAGTCTAGTCAGCTTGTCAAGCGGGAAAATTAAGCTTAGATCGAATAGAAAGCCTATTCCTTTAAGGGTCTTTTGTATTACACGTAGAGGAGGGAAGCGGGAGTATTGGAGCTTTTCTAGATTGAACATTGGCGGCGATTCTAATGTTTCGCTTAATTTCGGTTCTAATTCTGAATTCTGAATGAATCCTTCTACGGTTGCCCAGTTGATGTATTTTCGAATAGATGAAAGCTTGCGGTTAATGGTTCTTGGCGAAAATTGAAGATCAAGAAGCCGAATCTTGTATACATTAACCATACTTACACTAATTTGACTTAAGACATCCTCTTTGGTTAATTGTTCTACCCATGCAAGGAAATGTCGTGCGTCAAGGATATAGTTTTTTATAGTAAGAGGTGATTTGTTCTGTAAATACAAGTAATTTTTGAATGCTAACAGATGCCATTTATCCTTTAGGGCTAAAGAATTTGCGTTTGAAATCTTCATTTGCTCGAAAGGATCTTCGGAAATAATAGATTCAGCTTTTAGAAATTGGAAAAATTTTCTAAGAGTAGACATATGACGTTTTAATGAAACAGCGGAAAGCCTTGACTCTTTGATTATGGACTCTTTATAAGATTCAACAATTTGCGACGCAGCCATTGTGGAGGTAGAATTTGTTTGTAAATTATACTGTTTTTTATACCAGCTAAAAAAACTGTTTAAATCAGCCCGATAATTTTTCACGGTTTTTTTAGAAAGGTTATTCTGGGGAGAATTCAGATAGTTAGTAAAACGCACTAATAAATCCATATTTGTAAAATTTTATAAAATATACTAATTTAGATTCAAGATTATACTAATTATACCGATTATATTGACTCTAAATAAATAGTAGGACGAATATAATTCTTTGTCAATATGTCAAAACAACATAAAAATGATACATTAGGATGCTTAAAGATTTTTTAGATAATATATGGACGTTTGAAGAAATACAAAATTAGTGTTTTTAAGAAATTATTCGTCAATTAGTTAAATAGGGTCAAAAGACCAAAATATTGAAGAAAAACGACTATTCATTAATATATCAAAATACATCGACATAGTTGGAATTGTTTGTGATAGACTATGGTCTACTTAGTAGATTGTTAAAATATCAAGTTATTTATTTTGAAAAAATTTGGTCGAAATTGTTGCCAGATATAAGAAGATAAATAGGCTCGGAAGGCTTTAATTTAGCAGCTCTGAGTTGTAAGTGATACATATTCTGATTGGTGTGATTAGATTAATTTAACAAGGAATAAGTCCATTATTTGCGTTCTTAGTTATTAACTCTTGAGACAAATTGATAAATCATTCTTGAAACTGCCAAAATTTTATTCGCTGCTTTTTCGGGGCTATCCTTTACCATTACACATAAAATATATTGCCGTTTGGGAACATACACAATACCGCAATCAGATGTTACCAAAACTCCCTGATCTTCCCTGTTTACTACACCAAATTTGTCAGCTACTCTAATTTCCTTTGGAACTGCCGCGGAAAGCATATTATACCTTTTGTCTCTTTTTGACAAGATATCCAATACTTCATTTGAGTTATCATACGAAAGGTATGAGGAAAAATAAAGACTTTTCAGAACCGAACTGAAGTTTTTTGGAGAAACATCCAGTGTGCTTTCAATGCTTTCTTTTGGAATATCCAGATAATCATAAATAGTCAATATTTCATTGTCTGATCCTGCCTTTCTGATAAGTGTTTCGTTAACTGCATCCCTAAGCATATTAAAAGCGGTATTGTCTGATTCAAGAAGCGTCAGCTCAACAGCCTTTCCAACAGTGATTTTTACTCCTTCTCCTTCTTTATATAGCTCGCCATACGCTGAGTCTAATTGATCTTTCCTGACAGTTAAGAAATCCTGTTTAGATAATTTCCCTTCTTCGATTAATTTGTAAATTCGCATCACTGTTGGAATTTTGACAAGGCTGGCGCGTCGAAATCCTTCTTTTTCGTTAATACCAATAGTGATTCCTGTTGGAAGGTATTCAAAATAGATTCCAACCATACTTTCTTCTTTTTGGGTAAATTCTCTCAGATCGTTCCTGATTTGAGTAAAGTTAATGATGATATCATTCGGGTTTTCGATAAAAATCCTTTTTGCCAAAAATGGATGCTTATTTTCTTCTTCGGCAACCGGTTGAGTGTCAGCTTTTTGAGATTTTTGGGGCTGAAGAAACATAATTGCCCATAAAGCATTTCCTGAAAGACTGAAAATAATAATTATAAGAAGAAGCTTATTTATATCCATAACATAACACAATAGAAATTTCTATTCAACTTTTTAATCTATCTGAGTAGAGCTCTTTTCCTCCAAGACAAAACTGTATACAAACCACCAGAAGAAGAATAGCCAAACAATGCTGACAAGAAGCGAGCCATATTCATGCACAATCGCGGCAGTTAAATTTCCAACATTGTAAGCAACTAAAATAACAACAACGATACGCAAAATATTCACCAGAAATGTTCCCAACAGCCCAATTATAAGTGTCTTGACCTTTGAAGCATTAGTATATTTATCCCCCTGCAAACCTACCCAAGACGTAAGTATGAAAAAAAGCAAAGATTGCCAGCCTATGCAATTCCAGATAATCTCAGCAATAAATGGCTGAGTATTTCCAAGCACAACATATTCTTTTGTAACCGTTACCTGCATTCCAAAAAGCGTAAGAATACCCCCGACCATTTTCACCTCAAAAGGAACAATAATATCGCGTATAAACCAGTATCCCTTAAGGTTAATAACGATTCTTGTCAAGATATCATTAAATGTTGCCATAAATGGAAGCAATGAAAGGATAAGCACCAGGATCAAAAAGATTGTGATAAATGTTTCTCTTGACGGATGAAATCGTGTTAAGTTTAAAGTGTTTTTCATAATTAGTAATTAGAAATTAGAAATTTTATTCTATCTGTCTTCCCATTTGTCGGAAATCCTCAGATCGTTTATCTTTCCTATCAAAATCTGCGAATTAGCTAAAGAAGGAATTGTTTCAGCGAAGATTTCTCTTTTGAGTTCACCATTAATATATATCCGTTTGATTTTTGTATCTCCTGTAAAATCCCAAGTTACCACAATGTTAAATGTTTTACCGAAATGATCATCTCCCATATCGCCGTTTGGCCCTTCTGAACCATCCTCTTCTCCCATATCATTATAAATATCGAACGCAAGCCACTTACCGCTTCCTACAATCTCTATTAAATTTTTTCTATCTACCCCGTTGAAATTTCCCCGGAAGAGAATTTGATCTTCATCCTTCCAGTCAACAACAACAGTAAATGCGATTGTTCCCTGATTAATTGGCATTATATTGCTGCCTGCATACTTTGTCATATAAGATGGAGTCTCCAGCTTCTCAGGAGTTGGAGTGGGAATTATTATTTGAGCGCGAGTTGGCTCCTGAGGCAATGCGGAAGGCGCCGGAAAAATTACAAGAGGATGATGTTCCTGGGTTGGTTTTGTAGTAATTGTAATTGTAGGACTATGAATACTTTCTTCTGGGATGTAAGTAACTGTTGGGGATCCTATTTCTTGCTTTACCAGCTCAGTTTTCTCGCCTGCTACTTCTGTTTTTAATGATTTTTCTTTTTGATCAACTTCTTCAATTTTTTGGAAAGCTATTAATAGATACAAAAGTACAGCAAAAACAAGAACTATTGGTACTACTGCCATCCGCACTACGGTCCTATATAGCAGCTGTTTTCTTTTTTTTCTCTCTTTTATTCTTTTTATTCGTGAATAGGTTTGCATATATTATGCTATCTATTTATGACGATCAATATTGCCTGCTTCTTCCGCAATTTTCGAAAGATTCTCGGCATGAATGGCAAAATAGCCAAAAGAACAAGGTTATATTCAGGAATAGGCGCAAATTCGTAGTTACTGGTACCCGTAAGGCGTACAACCACGCCAACAGCAGTTGTACCAGCGCCTACTTCCGGAGCAGAAAGTTGCGTCATATCTGCTGCTGTCCATCCATAAGAAACTTGACCGTCCCAAGCAATACTCGCTGCATCGCTTTTATTCCAGTAGGCTTGATTGGTTGCATCTGTAATGGCATGAGCGTACAAATCGGAATTGGATGAGTCATAAGTTATGGAAACGGTTTCTAGATTGCTGCCTTGGCCCGTCCAAGGATCAGACGCGTTTGTCCATGCTACAAGACAATCTGCTGTATCGCAGTCCGCAAACTGGACTGTTGGATCGGCAGCAGTTGTCCCATCATAATAGCTCATCTTACAATTATCAGTCGCAGGACACCATATTGTCCCGGCAAACCGCGGACCATCCAAATCAAAAACCGATCCGGCGGTACAAGCATCATTGGTGCAGGCAGCAAAATAGGCATCCTCAGATCCGGATGTAGTCTCGCCTACATATATAATTTTGCATAAAATTGTTGTAACAATACAACTCATTGCAACTTTATAGAATGTGCTTGTTGTAGCGCCGCCGGTTACGTCAATATCCGTAAGGGTCGCTGAGGCGCAGGTCGCAGATGCATTACAATCAACAAAGGTCAAATCTCCGTCTGTACCATCACCATAGACAACCCTGCACTCCGTATCCCCCCCGATGCAATCTATCGAAACAGGTGATGCTCCGGTAGTTGAACCAATATCGCTATCTATAACTGTTTTTCCATTTGTTGAGCAGTCCTCATCAGATGTGCAATCAACAAAACACAAAGAATTGGCATCAGCGCATCCACCTGTCGCGCTATTGTCATGATAGACGAGCTTGCAATTATCTGAAGCTACACAATAGAGATCAACCTTTGCTGTGCTGCCGGAGGTGCCATCAATTTGCGTGCATACCCTGTCGCCGCTTGTACAAGTACCACTTGTAGATGTACCCGTACACGTTGCATCAGGACAATCAACAAACTTTACATCGGAAGCTGTAAACTGATTGTAGAGTATTTTGCAGTTTGTGTCGCTAGGACAGCTTATTGAAGTATGCAGAATAGTCGTATTGCCTCCTAAATCATTTTCAAGCTCGTTTGAAACAGCAGGTGACGAACATTCGTCATCGCCACAGTCAATCATCTTAAGAGCCGGGGTTGTGGTATTCAGATCATCCCCATACGCAACCTTGCAATTTGTAGCAGAAACACAATATACCGAAGCGCCTGCTTGATCGTTTGCTGCGCCAATATCAGCATCCAGAACTGTTGATGTGCCGGTAGAACAGTCCTCATCGTCACAGTCTCTAAAAACAAGACTAGGTTGAGATCCACACCCGGCAGCGGCATCTATACAGTCTGTGTATACAACCTTGCAATCAGTAGAAGCTGTGCAATACATATCAATATCAGAATCGCCGTCATCGTTAGTTGTTCCGGCATCAGCATCGATTTGCGTCTCGGCAACATCAGTTGATGAAGTATTCAGGGAAAATAAATCAGCCGAGGCTGTGCCATTTTGCATGAGCACCCAGATTGTTGTTCCATCGGTTGTTACCGAATACACAGTGTCATTGTCATTTACAATTTGCTGATTATTACTGCGCCATTCGGTAAGATTATCATCATACAAAGAATAAGAGAGATCACCGTCTTGAAAAATTACAGCAACAGAAGTTGAACTTAAGGAAACAATTACAGGTCGGTCTCCGTCGGTCAAACCTGCCCCGGCCGTGCCAAAGACAATATTTCCCGGATGAATATCAGTCATTGCACATGTTCCATCTAACGCCGTAACCCTATATACACCTACCCCTGCTGAACCTCCGGTGGTGTCTGAAAAAGCCACCACAGCAATTGTGTCACTTAGCTCTGCTACAGACACCATATACGTTGAGCTTATATTGGCTGAGGCGGTAAGCGAAACGCATTCAGTGCCAAGCGTGTCACTGCTGGTATCCAGTCTTCTGGCCTGCGGTTCATTGTCCCCATCATCTACCCAGAAGACATGAATAAAACCATTTGAAACCGCTATAGAAGGATTATGGTTATCCGTATCAGAAGAATCAGCAGATATTGTCGTTGCCGCGTCCCAGCTCACGCCATCAGTAGAATCCTGATAGCTAACGATTCCCCCGTCAGCATGGAATGCGTACCACTTGCTATTTACAAAGGCGACTTTACGCTGCAAGCCACCATACTGCACATCAGCATCAGTTGCTGTGCCTGATATAATCACCGAGGGGTCAAGGGATACTGGATATGCGCGGGTTTGGTCTTGCAGCCATTCCTTTGTAGATAGACCTAATGTTTTGGTTAACTTGTGTCCTGTACTTGTTTTCTTAAGAGTTATTGAAACATCATTGGTAATTTTGTTTTCAGCGTCTTTGATAAACGGCCTGGAAAGCTTAAATATTTCAGTGCCATCTTCAGTATAGAAACCAAACGCGCTTGGATCATCTGGTGATATTACTTTCACATCAACAGTCCGGACTGTTTGCTCGATTGTACTCCCGATAGCATTAGCTGCTATGTGGTTTTTAATTATGAACTCCTCTGTGATTAAATCGCCGTTGATAGTATACCGAAGGTCAATATCTTTAACAACATCCTCATAAACAACTTCTTTATCCTGATATATTTTTGTTTTTTTAGGATTAACAAATTTCCCACCAATCCGATTCGTTTCAAATTCAATTTCTCTAGCCCCAAGTTTAATACGGACTTTTGGCGATTGATGGAAAATGAATTCAACTGTTTCTCCATTTTTTGTCTTTTTAGCGACTGAACTATAGCCTGTGATTTCTTTAGACAGGCCGTTCCTAATGATTGTTTTCTTGTTCTTAGGTTCTTTCTTTGCTCTTACCTCTTCCGATCTTTCTAATTGATCTTTATTTGTATTTTTCGATTCTGATTGTCTAACAGTTTTTACCTCAGGTTTCGCTGCATATGCAGAACTTGAAAACTGCAGGGTATTTGCGAAATTTGTTAGGAATATGGTGACAATAAGAAGAAGAGCCATGCTCGCATTCCCCACCCACCGTACAGTTTTTCGCCTGACTCTAAAGTTTTGAAATGTATTATGAGAAGAGACTAATGCGAATACATTAGTGGCTATTCGTGAGCGATTAGTGGTATTTAGTGTAGGCGCAGCGCGCCCGCCGAAGATCCCCTGCACAAACCTATACAGTCTTCCAGGCGTAAACGTATCTGTTATTCTTCCTGTTTTTGGTGTTCTAAACCATGGGCCTTCTTCTTTTGATATGAATCCTTTAATAGCTGCGTATCCCTGGAAAGGAGCAACAATGTAGGAGAGAGTAATGAATGAGAAAAGGCCTAAGTAGTCTTTCTCATCTGATTCCTCAAGGAATAGTCCTACCATGTTAAGAAGAGGAAGAGCAAGAAGGTTGGTGAAAACTAAT
>MFNZ01000056.1 GCA_001782195.1 Candidatus Levybacteria bacterium RIFCSPHIGHO2_02_FULL_37_13 | reverse complement strand
AAATATAAATAAAGAAAGAGAGGTTGACAAAGCAAGATATTTTCTCTAAAATCACCTGACTGCTAATTCTGCCCCAATTATATTCTGCCCCCCTAATAAAATAATGAATTTTGCAAAAATATTATCCAATAAAATTGCTTTAAAGAATGCTGGCGTTGGAATAGTCGGGATGGGTTATGTGGGAAATGCGTTGGCTCAAGTTATTGCTAAAGCGCGATTTAGCGTTTTGGGTATTGTTAGAGATACGGAAAAAGCAAATCTAATAAATAATCAAAAGGTAAAAAGAATTAAAGCAACAGCAGAAATAAATTCTATTGCAAATTGCGATATAATTCTGGTGTGTGTTCAAACTCCAATTTTTGTTGACAAAACTCCGGATTTAAGTTTTATAAAAAAAGCGATCATACAAATTTCTCAATATTTAAGAAAAGGACAACTTATAATAATCGAGAGTTCTGTTCCTGTTGGCACCACAAAAAATGTAATTCTCCCCATACTACAAAAAAGCGGATTAATCGCCGGAGTTGATTTCTTTTTAGGATATTCTCCGGAAAGAGTTGATCCGGGCAATAAAAAATTTACGCTAAAGGATATTCCCAAAGTAGTAAGCGGGTATGATAAGAAATCAAAAGATTTAGTCGCAAAATTTTATGCAAATGTCCTTAGAAAAGTCGTTCCTGTCTCGTCTTTAGAAACAGCGGAAATGGTAAAGTTACTTGAAAATACTTTTAGATTGGTAAATATAAGTTTTATAAACGAACTGGCTGAGTATACAAAAAGCTTAGGAGTTGATATTTCAGAAACAATATCTGCAGCCTCATCTAAGCCATTTGGATTTTTGGCTCATTATCCGGGACCGGGAGTCGGCGGAGACTGCATTCCTGTTGTTCCTTACTATATCTTAGATGATGCGAAAAAAAGAGGTATTAATTTAAAGCTCCTGGAACAGGCTGGTATAATTAATGACGACCGACCCCGAAAAGTGGCACAGCGTACGCTTGAAGTTTTAAAAAAAACTAAAATGAAAAATAAACGCAAGGTATTATTGGTTGGAGTTTCCTACAAACCGGATGTCAACGATATCAGGGAGTCGCCGGCTTTACGTATTTGGGAAATATTAACACGCCGTGGAATTTCGGTTTCATATCACGATCCTTTTGTTCCAAACATAAATGGATTTTCCTCAAAGAATTTATCTAAAGAGGTTGTAAAACAACATGATATGGCTGTTATTGTTACAAACCATAGCAACATTAAATTCAATACGCTGCTAAGTTTTAAGAAACCGATTCTTGACACGCGAAATGTTTTTAAAGACGGTAAAAATTTAAATCTTTTTCGCATATGAGTCGAATATTGATAACAGGCGGTGCAGGATTCATAGGGACAAATTTATGCGAAAAACTTCTGAGTCAGAATCATCATGTTATTGCAATTGACAATCTGATTACTTCAACAAAAAGCAATATTGAACCTTTGTTTTCTAATCCAAAATTCGAATTTATTGAACAAGACGTAACCCTACCATTACGAAATTGGAAATTAGAAATTAGAAATTGGAAATTTGATTTTATCTATCACCTTGCCTGCCCAACAGGCGTCCCTAACCTAACAAAACTAGCAGAAGAAATGCTTCTTGCTTGTTCTGCCGGAACAAGAAATGTTTTAGAGCTCGCAAAAAAAACAAAAGCAAAACTTCTTTTTACCAGCTCGTCCGAAGTTTATGGTGATCCGCAAGTTTTTCCTCAAACCGAAAATTATACCGGTAATGTTGACCCGATTGGAATAAGAAGCCCATACGAAGAAGGAAAACGTTTTTCAGAAAGCTTAATACAGATGTATGTTAGAAAATATAATGTAAACGCAAAAATTGTAAGAGTTTTCAACACATATGGTAATTATATGTCTTCTGGGGATTCCAGGGTTATTCCGCGTTTTCTTAATCAGGCATTAAATGGCAAATCTTTGACAGTTGAGGGTAAAGGATTACAAACAAGAACATTTTGTTATATTGATGATTTAGTTGATGGCTTAATTACGGTGATGGAAAAAGGTAAAAAAGGAGAAGTTTATAATCTGGGGAACGATAAAGAAGTCAGGATAATTGATTTGGCAAAATTAATTATCAAGATAACAAATTCAAGAAGTAAATTAAAGCTTGTAGAGAGACCTGCTCATGATCATAAACGCCGCCTCCCAGCGCTTGAAAAAGTGAAAAAACTGGGCTGGAAACCAAAGATATTCCAAGAAATTGGATTAAGAAAAACCCTCCAGTCCATACCCTATAGTTGAGTTTATCGCATACCTATGCTAAACTATCTCCCCTATGGATCTAAGTATTATCGTATTTATAATTAGTTTCTTCACGCTTGCCGGATACAATTTTTCATTCTGGGTAATCGTTGGCCTGACTCGTTATGTGCATGAACGTCTGTTTCCCCCTAAAGAACAAAACCAGCATGTACTGCGCCCTAAATTTTTTTTAAACGATGTCGCCGCCGTTATTCCGGCTCACAATGAAGAACTAACTATAGAAAGAACCATTGGTGCCCTTATGAAAATATTGCCGCAAAAAAACATCTATGTTGCCAGCGACTACTCAACAGATAAAACAATTCCAATTGTAAGAAGAATGGGAATAAGATCCCTTGATATAAATCCAAACTTGGGAAAGGCTAAGTCTTTGGTTAACATTATGAAAGAATATGGATTATTAAAAGCCTATAAATTGATACTCATTAACGACGCTGATACCGAAATTGACAAAAACTATCTAAAAAGAGCGTTACCGGTTTTCAATGACCCAAATATAGCTGCTGTTGCAACTCACGGGATAGCTCGTTTGCAAAATTATAGTTTATTTCAAAAACTTTTCATCACTTATAGAATTCGTCTTTGGAGAATTATTCAATTAGGAATGCGTTTTGGACAGACTTGGAAATTCACAAATGTAAGCTTTATTGTCCCCGGAAGCCTGTCTCTTTACCGCTCAAAAGTGCTTAAAAAAATTGAAATCGATGCTCAAGACCTTGTTATTGAGGATTTTAATATGACATTTGAACTTCATAGAAAAAAACTGGGTCGGATATATTATAGTCCAAAAATTTTTGGAATCCATCAAGATCCCTATAATCTAAAAGATTATATAAAACAAGTTCAAAGATGGAATATAGGATTTTTTCAAACCGTCAAAAGACACGGAATTTGGCCAAGTTTTTTTTGGTTTAGTACTACTGCTTATTATGTCGAATTATTCTTATACGCTCTTTTTATCTCTCTTGTACCCATAGTTCTTATTAAATTTGCCATGAATGGATTTACAGACATAAATATCCCCCTTATTTACGACCATTTAAAAGCAAGCGATGTGCTAATTGGTGTTTTTGTTATGGATTATATCTCAACAATTATTGCCTCAATTTTGGAAAAAAAACCGATTCTTCTTATCTATGGGCTTTTCTTTTTCATCTTAAGGTACATCGATGCACTTATCTATCTTGGATCGCCAATCATAGCATTTACCCTGAAATCAAGAGGAACATGGACAAGCCCTAAAAGGTTATAGAACTTTATTAAGCTTCTCAACAATTCTCGCAATTTCTACATCGCTAAGGTTTGGAAAAATAGGAAGGGATAATGTTGTGTTTGCTAATTTTTCTGCATTTTGAAAGTATTTTCTGTCTTGTTTTAGTAAGTTATGCAGCAACTCATAATTTGCGATAGGAATTATCGTTGTTATACCATACCTTGCTAATTTTTCTTTTATCTTATCCCGGGTTACTCTGCTATCAAACTTTATAATAAATCTGAAATGGTTTATGTGCGCATCTTCTCTTTTTGGCCAAAATAATATTTTTTTATTTTCCAATATTTTATTATATTTTGAGGCTATATATTTCCTTTTTTCAATAAAAGATCTTAGTTTTCCAAATTGAACATTAACAATGCTAGCCGCAATATCTGTCATCGGATAATTGTATCTAACTTTATAATTATCCCTACCATTATAATCTATTAGGTCTTTCATTGTATCGTAATACTCTTTATTGTTGGTTACTACCATTCCTCCCTGACCGCTTGTAATCATTTTTGTCGCGTAAAATGAAAAAATACTTAAATCTCCAAACGAACCGACTGGCTTACCTTTGTAAAAACTTCCAAGGGCTTGAGCGCAATCTTCGATTATTGGAATTTTATACTTTTTTAACTGGTCAATTTTTGCCGGAAAACCAAAGGCGTGAGGAATAAGAATCGCTTTTGTTTTCCCGTTAAGCTTTCCTTTTACTTTAGCTATATCTAGATTGAATCCATTTTTTTCTATGTCAACAAGAATAGGCCTTGCGCCAACATAATATATCGCATTTAATATATCTGAGACTGTAAATGTTGGCAATAAAATCTCATCTTTAGCTTTTACACCAAGGACTAATAGGCTCAAATGTAAAGCAGAGGTACCGCTGTTAGTGGCGATTGCATAATTTCGATTAACTGATTTTTTAACGGAGTTTTCTAGTTTTTTGACTTCTTCTCTTCCAATAAGCCAATTGCTTTCTAAAACTTTCCTTACTGCTTCTATCTCTTCTTTACCTAAAGTTGGTTGATTATGTGGTATAATTTTCACCCGCGTATTATAGCATATTGCTTGATATATCTTGCTAAATGTGCTAATTTAACCACTATGTCATATCTAAACAAATACACACTTTCTATAATAGCTATTCTTATAATTGCTTTTGTTGTAAGAGTATATAATCTAAATTACAACTCTCCATTTCTTGATGAAGCTATCTATATAACGCTTGGCAAAACGTTATTTTATGGCAATTTTAATGACCATACTCCATTTAACTGGGTAGGTGGAATGCCGCTGCTTTATCCCACTATTTCAGCTTTGGCTTACATAGCAGGAGGAATTATCGGCTCAAGACTAATTAATGTAATTTTAGGAACGCTAAGTGTATATTTAATGTATAAATTTACCCAAAAGTTACACTTTTGGAAAGAAGAACATTTAAATAAAGCTACAGGAATCTTTGCTGCGTTATTTTTAGCAATCTCGGCAATCCCAATCTCTTTAAGCAGACTCGCAACATATGATATGTTGTCTGTAACCTTTTTTTTGGGCGGGTTGGTTTTTTTACTGGATGCGCTTTTTAAAAAAAATCCTAACAGCTATTTTTGGTCGGCACTTTGTCTTTTACTTGCTTTTCTTACAAAATATACTGTTTTAATGTTTTTTCCTTTTATACTTTTGCTCGCCTACCTTTATATAAAAGTTTATAACAAAAAACAGATCAGCGAGGTTCTATTTTTTATTTTTATGATAATAGTTGGGCTTGGTATTTATATCGGAAAATATTTAACTGAGCTTACAGAATTTGTAACAGGTCAGGTTGTCAACAGAAGTAATCTAGGCTCAATAGGAATAATTACCCAATTCTTACAGTCTACATATTTACCATATCTTCTAGGAATCTTAGGACTGATAGCGCTTATCTGTTTGCGAAGATCATATGCGCCAATCTTTATTTTTCTTCTTTCTTTTATCCCAATAATTATTCATACAATTACATACAATTCTGCCACATTGGAGCAAAGTACTATTTTTTCTCTTCTTTTTATCTTCCCATTTACTGCATATCTTAGTACCTTTATTACTCAAAAATATAAAGCATCAGGAATATTAGTGATTTTAATCATAGCATTCTTGTTTATGGAATATATAAACTCTGCGCTTAAAAAAGAAGGGCTAGGATACCGTTGGCCAAACTCTACAGATGCAATGCAATATCTCCAAAAACAAGTTTCAGGAGATGAACGAATATTGGCAGAATCAGCTGACGTAGCAGTTTTGGCTTTAGACGGGAAAGTACCGAACAAAAACATTGATGGACCCTATTATTTTGTGCATGACAAAAAAACAGGAACACAAGCTTATAGGAAAGCAGTCATGGATGGTTACTTCAATATTGTCGAATTAAATAAGTATACAAGTCTTACGCCTACAATCAAGAATATAGTTGATAAAAAATATAAAATTATTTACAAAAAGGACGTATTTACCATTTACAAAAAAATTAACAATGAATAGAATTATTTTTCTTCCTGTACTTATTTCTTTATTGGTTATAATATTTATTTCACTACTCAACGTTTCAATAAATTATTTTAATCGTATTGAGGTTACAGGTATAACTGCTTACTGGGATGGTAAACTTTCATTAGGAACACTTAAATATATTCACAAAAGTCTTAATTCCCTTGCGGCTTTTTTCTATCATATCGGCCCAAATGGAGACTTAGAAAAAATGGACTTTGATAGAAAAAATCAACTACTAACTTTCGCAAAGCAAAAAAAAATTCATATGATTCCTGTTGTAGGAGATGATTTTGACCGAAAGAGAGTAGAACTCTTGCTTTACAATCAAGAGGTACAAAAACGTTTTATAAGTAAACTCGTCGAGGAGGCAAAAAAAGAAGGTTTTGAGGGCTGGTATCTAGATATTGAGACACTCAAAAGTTCAGACGAACATTCATTTTCGCAATTTGTAAAAAAAACTGCAGAAGGTTTACATAAATACAATATCAAGCTTTATATGATTTTGTATGCAAGAACCGGAAAAGATACTTATGACTCAGCGTTGGCGCAGAATTATAAAGAGATTGGAAAGTATGCTGATCTGGTGGGAATTATGGTGTATAACTTTCATAATAACTTTACATCGCCTGGTGGCCAAACACCTCTTGACATCTACGACTCTGTTTTGGCTTATGCTAAAGAGACTATTGATAAAGACAAAATTGTTATCGGGCTTACAACAAACGGATACGATTGGAGCAAGGATAAAGCCCAAGAATTAACATTTCCAGAAGTTGAGGAAAGAATACATAACTTTAAAGCTAAAGTTTTTTATGATCAAAAAGCTTCATCGGGAGTAGCTCTGTATAAAATAAATGGTGAACCTCATAGCTTGTGGTTTGAAGACGCCAAAACAATAAATGAAAAAATTAGGATCGCCCATCGTAAATTTGGCATCAACAAATTCTTCATCTGGAGACTTGGCGCGGAAGATCCGGCAATTTGGCATCTTTTGGAATAAATCCTTTATTTGCTACAAAATTATTTTTAATGCTTCTTTTTGATCGGCATTAAATAACAAATCGAGTATAGAAAGATTTGATATAAACCCGGTTTTATCCCTGAATTGTTGACCGTATTCAATTCCTTGCCAATCTTGTGTTATAGGGATAACACCTTTTTTCTTATAATCTTCAAGCTCCATATAGGAATCTTTTGCTGTTGCGCCATGGTAGTATTCTGTTGCGCCTAAATTCTGACAAATTGCTATTGTCCACTCTGCGCCTTTTTGAAGACCAGATGGTCTTTGAGCGTTAATCTCGCTACTGTATAATACTTTTTTTAAACGGATATTTTTTGTCTTGGATAATCTTCTGTTTAATTCTTCAAGCGTAAGGTCTTTGCAATCCATACCTAATCTTAATACAGATGAAATTCCCCAGATAATTGTTGCCGTATCAAGCTCTGCAAGCGTATCGTATTTTTTAAGTAAAATTTCCCTGACTTGCGTAAATAAATTATCAAACGATTTTCCTTTGCTGTAAGCAGATTTTATTACCCCTTGATGATTTGAAACCCATTTATGAGAATAGTCTATTTGTGTTTTGTTTATTGGCAAAAGACCGTTGTGTTTTATAGGAACGGTTAGACTATAGTGTCCCGAAGAAAGTTTTATTGGCGTATCAGACTGGTAAGAACTATGTCTTTCTTTACCGACTTTTGTTAAATGAATTAAGGACTTAGTATACTGAGCGGAATCCAATAGGACAAAAGTGTCTGAATTTAAAATTCTGTTAAAATAATGTAATTGCGGAAAATACCTTGGTTGATAAATAGTAACTCGCATTATAAGCTATACAATATGACGGTAACAGTAAAAAGCCTCGGCCACTCCATTTCCACTCTGCATTCCTCTTAGGTTGGCTAGATTTTTCATTGACTTAAGAGACCTCGGATGATTTCCATTTCTTACCTGAGATTGATAAATTTTCAAAGCAGTAAGTTTTGCTTCTAAATCAGAATCGCTTAATTGAACAAAAAAATTTACGTTATGAGGCGTATCCCACCAATCCGCTGTTGGTACAGATTCGTAGCCTAAGACTGTTCTTTGTAATGGCTTTAATTCATCAGACAATGGACGTGTTGCGGCAAGCACCGCCTGTGAACATGCGCTATGGTCTTGGTTGTAATCATGATGTTGGGGAGTTGCCACAATAGTTGGTTTTATTTTATTTAATGAGATTCTTTGTCCATTTTCAATTTCCGAGATTAAGTCCTTTTTGGGCATTTGATCCAATTTCAAATGAAACTCATCGCCGGGAAAAACAATTTTATAATCATCGTATTTTAAAAATTTAGCGACTTTTTCGATTTCTTTTATTCTTTCTTGAATAGTAGAGCTGCCGGATTTTGAATAATCTTTAGTATTTCCAACCGTTAAAAAAACGACGTAAACTTTACCGCCGTTATCTTTTATTCTTTTTATTAAACCACCACAACCCAAAACTTCATCGTCGGGATGTGGCGCCATAACAAGCAATGTTTGCCTATCTATATTTAACACATCAGCTAAAATATCATAATATAGGATATTTATCAAGAGGGAGACAAATGAGACCTACTTAGTTATAATATGGATTCTTGCCTGATCTAGAATTGCTTTAAATTGAAGTTCTGTTTTCATTTGTACTTTATAAAGTTTATTTCCCTCGTCTAATATTATGGGTTTTGATACTAAAAATTGAGGGGTGCCCCCTCCATTAAAAAAACTTCCGAAAACCAGACGGGATGCTTGTCTGTTGCGTTAAAAAGCCGAACCCCCGCAGTTTGATTGCCTGTCGGCACGTGTACAGATGCTTCAAATACCACACTTTCTAGATCTTCGTAGTTTGATCTGTCTATATATGCTTGCAATGCCTCAACATCCTGCTAGTCACTTGATGAATTTGAACCCGAGCCAAAAGAAATGAAAAATTCCTTAACTCCTTTAGAAATAGCTATCTCTTTTGAAGCGGCAGAAGATGATTGCACAACGGGTTTGTATGATGCGGATGCTTCGAATATTTGATCAACACAACTTTGGGGGCAGATGTCGCTAACTTTTTGTTCTACGTTTTGGACAGGAGGTTTTACCGGAGTAGTACCCATATTGGCATTTTTGATGGTCAAAAAATCAATATAAATTAAGTTAAGAAGGATAAGGAATATAAAAAAAATAACAAAAAACTTAAACGGAGAAAAATTTCGAGATTTGTCACCAAGGGAATCTTCTAAATTCATATTATTAATTCCGATTCTATTGAAATCATTTAACTTCAATATGTCTCTCTATAATTTTCTCTTTACCAAAATAGTTGATTGCCTTAATTCTAATTATAATCTTTCCCGGAAATACATTAATTGATTTTTTAAAATTCCCATCACTATCTAAAGATACATTGTCATTGTTAACAAAAACCGTTGCGTTTGGGTCTGTTTTTCCGGAAACAGAAACTGTTGATGATAAAACAATTACCCCATCCTTAGGCGTTAAAATTTCAAGAGGCGGACTAATAATCGCAAACCTGTACTGGAAAAATATATAGCCTAAAAGTGCTATTGCAAGCAAGATTATGAACTTGGCTGTATCGGCAAGCTTTATCCTTTTGATGGGAAAATCTTCTTTTACCAATCCTTTTGGCAAAACCGCAAATGCTTTTTTTTCATCAAATTCTCTTCTAAAAATCGCCAGTATCTCCTGCTCGTTAAGATCTAAATACTTTGCGTAATTTCTAACAAAACCTTGAATATAAGTACTTGCCGGCAATTTCTGGTACTCCCCTTTTTCTATTGCCGAAAGATAAGAAGCCCTTATTTTTGTTTCCTTAGAGACTTGCTCAATCGTTAAGCCCTTAGCTATCCTTTTATCTTTTAATTTTTGGCCAGCCCGTATCATTTTTGTTGATTATTTAAAAACTCGTCAGCATTTCTTACCAGTACATCCCTTGGCTTTGATCCTTCAGCATGCCCTACAACTCCCTCTTCTTCGAGCTGATCCAAAATTCTTGCTGCTCTTGAATAGCCAATAGATAAACGTCTCTGAAGAAGCGATGCCGAAGCCCTATCGTATTGGCAAACAATTCTTATCGCATCTTCAAAAAGCGCATCTCTACCATCTGCGCTTGATGACCCTATACCTTTTTTAACAACCAGAGGTCTTGAGGTAATTTCCTCTGTATATTCAACAGTTGGATTTTTTGATTTAAGGTAGTCAACAAGTTTTTTTACATCTTTATCCGAAACAAATGCTCCCTGTATACGTGTTGGTTTTGCTTGGTCTGGCGGGATATAAAGCATATCTCCCCTTCCTAATAGTTTCTCAGCACCTGGAGTATCGATAATTACCCTTGAGTCAATCATGGATGAAACATTAAACGCAATTCTACATGGAATATTGGCTTTAATAAGTCCTGTAATTACATCAACCGAGGGTCTTTGAGTAGAAACAACAAGATGAATTCCTGTTGCTCTTGCCATCTGAGCAAGACGAGCTATCGCATCTTCTACTTCAACCGGCGCAAATGCCATCAAATCCGCAAGTTCATCTATTAAAATAACAATATAAGGAAGCGACTGAAAACCAGCCAATTCGTTAAACGAATCAACATTTCTAACGCCTCTTTCCGCAAAGGTTTTATAACGCCTGTCCATCTCATCCATTGCCCATTTCAACGAAGCAAGAATTTTTTCAACCTCAACAATTACCGGAGTCATAAGATGAGGTATGCCGTTGTAACCTGTTAATTCTACTCTTTTGGGATCTATAAGAATAAGCTTAACCTCCGCTGGGGATGCCCTAAAAAGAAGAGATGAAATGAAAGAATTAATAAGAACTGATTTTCCCGATCCTGTTGTTCCCGCAACTAAAACATGGGGCATTTTTGCGATATTTGCAACAACGGGAGCGCCGCTTACATCAAGCCCCAGCGAAACAGTAAGTCTGGATTTACTTTTAGTCATAACATCCGATGAAAGCATTGTTTTGAGCGTTACAACTTCAAGGCTTCTGTTTGGTATTTCTATACCTACTAAGCTTCTTCCCGGAATTGGAGCCTCAATTCTTATTTGTCCTGTCGGCGCTTCTGTAGCTAAGGCCAAATCATTGGAAAGCGATGTAATTTTTGAAACCTTAGTGCCTAACGCAATCTCCATGGCGTATTGGGTAACTGCCGGACCAAGATTTACCTCAACAACTTTTGCTCCAATACCAAAACTCTGCAGGGTTTTTTCTATAACTGATGCTACTTTTTTTATATCTCCTCTATCTGCCTTATGCGTTGACGTATCGGAAAGAAGACTTAGCGGCGGATACTCCCACACTCCGCTTGCGGCTAGTGGATTGCTTACTAGTTTGTCCGAAAGCGCAAGCGAGTCTTTTTTGTTAATTTGAATCTTTGTTTGCTCTCTGTTTTGTAAATCCTGAGATTCTTTATTGCCTCCTTTTATAGTCATTGGCATGCCCTTAAAATTAGGTGTTTTTTGGGTCTTAAAACCTGAGAAAAGTTTTGTTGGAAAGAGTCTGTAGATATTTTTTATTGTAAAAGAGATAAATTCTACAATTTCATCTATTGAAGTATCAAAAAACACAATTATCCCGATAATTATTCCGCCAATATACACTAAAGACGCTCCAAGATCTGTTAGGATATCCGATAACATACCAAAAAGGTAAATCCCAACTATTCCGCCTTTTGTAATAGCAACTAAAGAAGCAAAAAATAACAAAAACCCGATTGAAACATTAAGCCGAGAAAGAAAAAGCTTAAGACCAAGGAATAAAAAACCAAAAAGTATTAAAACAAAAGGAGATAATATTGCTAATGGTCCGAAATATGTTTTCAAACCATTATTGATGGTAATAAATGTAGGCTGTCCTTGCGCAAAAAAAGTCAAAAGCATTATTACCCCGCTTATAATTAACCCGAATGAAAAGATCGAGTAGATAGTTTGCTTCTTAAGCTTTAGCTTAAATTTCCTTTTCCTATAATGATGTCTTTTTGCCATAATTTATTCATTATATACCACTCCGTTTTGTTTTTGCAAAAAAGGTATAATAAATCCAGTAAATATGCAAGATAAAAAAGAAAAAACTGCAAAGATTTTAAAAGAATTAGATAAGTTGTTTCCTAATCCCAAAACAGTTCTTAATTACAAGAGTCCATTTGAGCTTTTGGTTGCTGTAATTTTGTCCGCAAGAAATACAGATAAGAAAGTAAACGAGATAACACAAAAGCTTTTTAAGAAATACAAAACTATTGAGGATTATGCTAATTCAAACTTAAAACATTTGGAAAAAGACTTGGGCAAACTTGGGTTATTCAGACAAAAAGCAAAATTTATAAAAGAAACAGCAAAAATAATTGATGAAAAATACAAAGGCAAAATTCCGAAAAACATGAAAGAACTTATTGAGCTTCCGGGCGTTGGCAGAAAAACATCAAATATTATTTTGGGAAATCTCTATGGAATAGTTGAAGGCATCGCAGTCGACACTCACGTAACTCGCCTTTCTCGCCTGTTTGGTTTAACAAATAACAAAGACCCTAACAAAATCGAACAAGATTTAATGCAGATTTTGCCAAAAAGCGAGTGGTTCGACTTCACAAACCGCATGATTGATTATGGTCGAAAATACTGTCCCGCCCACTGTAAACACCAAGATTGCCCTCTAAAAAACTATTTATGAGATTAACGTTTGAGGAAATTCTCAGTACGGTTTCTGTGGTTTCTGTGCACTTTGTCCACCTTAGAGGTGGAATAGATACGCCACCTTGGAGTTTTGAAGTTCGCAGCTCACTGCAATCACGCAACCTGCCCACTTAACCACATCGTCGTATCTACACCGATCTCATATCGGAATTCTATTGACGATGTGGTATAAAGCAAAATTGAAACGATACACTCCATGTGTCAAGCTAAAGATTTTTTCTACGCTAAAGAATAAGCAATTTTGCGCGTTTTTGGTCCGTTGAGTTCGACCAAAATCACTCTTTGCCAAGTTCCTAAGACCAAACTTTTATCTTGAAAAATAAGAGAAATAGAAGTTCCTACAATAGAGGAAAGCATATGATCTTCGGCGTGCGATGGGTCATGCGGATGTCGATAAGCAATTTTCGGCAACATTTTTCTCAAAACCTCAAGTAAATCCTCATCTGTTCCGGAATCCAAATCTGCAGTTGTTAAAGCACAAGTGGTATGTAGAAGATTTAATACACAAACACCGCTTGCCTTTTTGTTTTTTGCGATAATTTCATTGATAGTATCTGTTATATCAATTACTTCATCCTTATTATTTGTTTTTATATCTAAAACATCCATCTTCATTTGACATTACTACATGATCTCCTACAACAGTTTAGACCTGTGGGTAAGAATATTGCCCCATGTCATCATTTTTTCTGCCCAAACAAGAGAATCTTTAGGGTTTAACTTAACATCTTTTATCAACAATGAATAATCCTTCAAGAAATTAGAAAATGTTTTTTTAAACCTAAATGGTAGTTGAGAGGTGTTTAGCGAAGCCACGTATTTATTGGTTTGTTCTAAAAAAAAATCAATTCTTTTTCTTTTTCCCACAAAATCATCTGCTGCCCAATTACCAACGCGGTTTAAATTCATCGCAATATCTAATATTTTACTTTTGTAATCCATATTTATAAGAGTAAATCTTTAACTATTTTATCAAAATCTTCTCTGATTTCGGATGACAAAACATCTCTGCTGGGATTATTTTGCGATGGCCTAAGATTAATTATGGAGTTGTAGTCAATCTCATTTGTTTCGAGATCAAATCCACCACCCCAAAGATCCTTCTGATGTGATCCCTCTTGCAGCAATCTCTGCTCGCCATCAACATGCCTTTCTCCTCCCCCAGTCAATATTTTCCTTTCAATATCAACCACTACTTTTACAAAACCATCCAAATCTTTTGCCATTTCTTCTATTTCTTTTTTTGTCGCGTGTTTTTTTATTACAATTAACATTACAGTTTATTATACTAAATTCTGAACAGCTTATGAATCTTACTCATATGATATAATTTGAATACAATGACAGCAAAGGATATTATTGAAAAATATATTTCTTTTTTCGAAAAAAGAGGGCATAAGAGAATTCCAAATGCTTCTTTGGTTCCGGAAAATGATCCGACTACTCTTTTTACCTCATCCGGCATGCAGCCTTTGGTTCCATATCTTTTAGGCGAACCGCATCCCTCCGGAAAAAGATTGGTTAATGTGCAAAATTCTTTTCGGGCCCAAGACATAGATGAAATCGGAGACAACCGCCACACAACTTTTTTTAGGATGCTTGGCAATTGGAGCCTTGACGATTATTTTAAAAAAGAACAACTCCCCTGGTTTTTTGAACTTCTAACCAAAGAATTAGGACTTTCCCCAAAAAAACTCTATGTAACTGTTTTTGAGGGCAATAAAGATGTACCAAAAGATAGTGAATCAGCAAATATTTGGAAGGAGATTTTTGAAAGCGTTGGACTTGATCCAAAAGAACGAATTTCTTATTACGGCGTTGACAAAAACTGGTGGTCAAGAGCTGGCGTTCCTGAAAATATGCCAGCTAATGAACCGGGAGGACCAGATAGCGAAGTTTTTTATGATTTTGGGACACCCCATGACAAAAAATTTGGAGAAAAATGCCATCCCAATTGTAACTGTGGAAGATTTTTAGAGATTGGCAATAGTGTTTTTATGGAATACCAAAAGCAAAAAGATGGTTCTTTTAAAAAACTACCGCAAAAAAATGTAGATTTCGGCGGAGGATTGGAAAGATTGTTGGCCGCAGTAGAAAATAAAAGCGATATGTTTCAAACCTCGCTTTTTTCTCCAATTATCAAAGCTATTGGACAACATACAGACGCAACATACAAAAATCATTCAAAGCAAATAAGAATTATCGCTGATCATTTTATCGCAGGAATCCTTATCGCATCAAACGGTGTTTCTCCGTCAAACAAGGAACAAGGATACATCTTAAGAAGACTGTTGAGACGAGGTTTTGAAAACCTGCATAATCTTGGAGGAAATAATATAGTTCCCATAGTCGAATCAATCATTGACCAATATAAGGAAACTGATCCTAATCTTGTTAAAAATTTTGAAAAAGTCAAATACACGATACTCGAGGAAGAAAAAGCATATTTGGAAACCTTAGAAAACGCTAAAAGCTTTATCAGAAAGAAATACGGCACTAGAGTTGGCGGTGAGCTTAAGGGAGTTGTGGAAATTTCAGCTCAGGATGCTTTTCAATTATATTCAACACATGGTCTTTTTCCAACACAAATAGAAAACTTAGGGTTTATATTTGACAAACAAGCATTTGCCCAAGAAATGGAAAAGCATCAAGAACTATCAAGAAAAGGATCAGGGCAAAAATTCAAGGGCGGTTTGGCAGATCACAGCGAAAAAACTATCATGGGGCATACGGCAACACACCTAATGCATCAGGCAATCAGGGATATTCTGGGTAATCATGTTTATCAAACAGGATCTAATATTACAACGAAGAGAATAAGATTTGACTTTAATTACGACAAAAAATTAACAGACGACGAGATTAAAAAAGTTGAAGATACCGTAAATGAAAAAATAAATGAAAATCTTAAAGTGCATTTTGAAATGATGCCTTTAAAAAAAGCCAAAGAAATAGGAGCAATAGGACTCTTTGATGAAAAATACCAGGAGAATGTAAAAGTTTATTTTATTGGTGATTATTCAAAAGAGTTTTGTGGAGGACCGCATGTAGATTTTACATCTAAGCTCAAACAGTTTAAGATAATAAAACAGGACAATATTGGAAAAGGACAAAGACGTTTATATAGCATAGCCGGTTAAATTTATGAAACTGCCCTTTTTAAAAAGTTTAGCTAAGAAAAAGCCCGCCTTTTTTTTAGTCCTTGTTCTTCGAAACGAAAAAGCACACGCTGTAATTTTCGAAGAACAAAAAGGTAAAATTCAAGTTGTCGGACAACATGAAGAATACTTCGAAGATTCTATTGATAGCGCGACCGAAGAAGAACTTCTTGATACAATAGATAAAGCAATATCCAAAGCAGAAAGTGTTCTTCCGGATGGTTCGGAAACACAAAAAACAATTTTTGGAGTTAAAGAAGATTGGGTAGAAAACGACAAGATTAAAAAAGATCATCTTGTAAAGCTTAAAAAAGTCAGCGATGAATTAGGTCTTACTCCAATAGGATTTTTGATTATTTCTCAAGCAATTGCATACCTTCTCCAAAAAGAAGAAGGTGCGCCTATCTCAGCTATTCTTGTTGACGCAGGGAAAAAATTTGCAACAATTTCTTTAATAAGAAGCGGCAAGATTACAGAGACAAAAAACGGTGAAATTCAAGAAAATATCCCATCAACCGTTGATAATCTTCTAAAACATTTTTCGACATCTCAGATCTTTCCTTCACGTATCATTGTTATTGATGGGCAGAAGGATTTAAGCCAGGAATTTATTCATCATCAATGGACCAAAAGCCTGCCCTTTCTCCATCTACCCCAAATAACAAATCTAAAGGTTGGTTTTGAAGCCAGGGCAATTTTGTTTGGCGTTGCAAATCAAATGGGATTTGAAGTCTTAGAAGCAAACGTCCAGAAAAAAACAGAAGAAAGACATGAAGAAGAACAACCACAGGAGACATTCGAAAATCTTTCGATGGATAATTTCGGATTTGTCAAAGATGTAGATATTGCCTCGCACCCGCCTGCCTCGCCGACAGTCGAGACTACCCAGAATGTTTCATTGGCTAAACAGGAAATCGATTCCGACCAACAAATTAAAACTAGAAAGACTTTTAATTTTGTAGAAATAATTAAATCAATAATACCTAAATTACCGTCTTTCTCGATGCCTAAGATAAGCGGCAAAAAAATTATCTTCATCCCGGCACTTGCTATCCTTTTGCTTCTTGGATTTGCGCTTTTTTACTTTTTTGGAATCAAAGCAACAGTTTCCCTGGAAATTAAACCAAAAATTATCAATCAAAATAGCGATATTACATTCTCTACCATAAGGCCTACAAATCCTACCGATAATGTCATTGGCGGAAAGACTTTGTCTGTATCTTTAGATGCAACTCTCTCAACTGCTACAACCGGCAAGAAAGATGTAGGCAATAAAGCAAAGGGGATAATTACGATATTTAACAATACAAGCAGCTCAAAAACATTTCAAAAAGGTGTAACGACAACCTCGTCCAACGGGTTGGATTTTACTTTAGATAACAACGTCACTGTTGCATCCGCGTCAGGCGATGTTTTCTCAGGTACAACCCCTGGTAAAGCAAAAGTTAATGTTGTGGCTAACAAAATCGGGACGGAATACAATCTTCCTTCCAACACTAAATTTGCAATTGGAGACAATCCGTTAGTTGCAGCTAAAAACGACGATCCTTTTGAAGGCGGAACTAAAAAAACAGTTGCTGTTGTTTCAAAAAATGACATAGATAAGTTATTGAAAGAGCTTCCAAAAACCCTGCAGGATAAAGCAAGGGAGGATCTCACAAAAGTTACCCCGCCCGATAACGACATGCTTCCAATCTTGCTTTCTGAAAAAATAGACAAGAAGAATTTCGATAAGGACGTTGATGACGAAGCGAATAAAATTACACTAAAAGGAACCGTAGTTTATGCAACGCTTATGTATTCCAAGAGAGATCTTATCTTACAAGCCTTAAGCCTTATTGAAAAAAACGTTGAAAAAGACCTAATCCTTAATGAAAATAATATTAAAGTTGACATCAAAGATATAAAGCATAAAAACGAAGAAGAAGCTGAGGTAAATCTTGATATTGAAGCAATTCTACAGCCTAAAATAGATGAAAACAAATTGATAAGTGAAATTGCCGGCATGTCCTACAAAGATGCTAAAGATTTGCTCCTGAAAATTCCACAATCAACAACTGTTAGTATATCTTCTTCTTTTGATCTTCCCTTCATTCCAAAAATGCTCCCAAGAATCTCTAAAAACATAGAAATCGTGGTTAATGCTCATGATTAAATATTACTATAGAAAACCCACTCGCAAACCCATCAGAAAATGGTTTCGCATGTTAAGTTTTGGAATAATATTTTTGGGACTTACGATCCTTCTTTATGTATTCTCTCCTCTTGTTATGTGGCAAATTTATATTGTTCCAATTTTTGCATCTCAAAATATTACAACATCTATTCCAAGAAACGAAATCGTAAACCAAGGAAGCAATGATTCAATAACAAACAAAGACTACACAGACGCAAAAAATTGGTTTCCTTACTTCAATCCTTCTCAAGCTCTAGAAAAACCTAAGGTATCTTCATATACTCTTTCTATACCAAAAATACGCATTAAAGATGCGTATGTATCAACCATCGATTTAGACTTAGCAAAACACTTAGTTAACTACCAGGGGACAAGTATTCCTGGGGAGTTTGGCAATGCAGTAATCTTTGGACACTCAACCCTGCCTCAGCTTTACAACCCTAAAGACTACAAGACAATTTTTGCAAATATCCACAAACTTCAAATTGGAGACAGCATATATTCTAACGTTAACGGGGTAACGTACCTCCATAAGATATTTAACATTACCGTCGTAAATCCAAACAATGCCTCCGCATTTGAACAAAATTATGATAATTCGTATCTAACGCTTGTCACTTGCACGCCCCCGGGAACTGTCTGGAAAAGACTTGTTGTTAAGGCAAGGCTAAGCGTTATTTAATTATGGAAAGTTATCGCACTAAAAAATTCTTAATATTGATTTGGCCGATCATTTATCGTATTATAAATACTTCTTTTTATTTTCTTCTGTCCTTAATAAAAACAATGATATCTCGAGCAATTAAACAAATAACAAGTAAATAAATCTATGAAACAACAAAAACCCTTGATTTCTTCCGAAGAAGAAACACTTATAGCTATAAATGCCATTAGGAAAAAATTAATTGGTAAAACGTTATCTTATAAAGAAATTTATTCCGTAATGGATCAGATAGCCAAGAAACGTCTTGGAGATATTTTAACTACCTATTTTGCAGCCTCCGGTTATTCAAAAGGATTTACAAATCAGGAATTGTACTATCTTACTAAAGCAATGGTTGAAACAGGAGAAAAACTGCATTTTAAAGGAATCGTTGCAGATAAACACTCCATTGGCGGAGTGCCGGGAACCAGAACGACACTTGTTGTCGTGCCAATTGTGGCTGCTGCCGGATTTACAATTCCTAAAAGCTCATCCAGAGCCATAACAACACCGGATGGCACCGCGGATGACATGGAGGTTCTATCTCCTGTTCAACTTTCCAAGGAAAAGATCCTGAATGTTGTTAAAAAAACAAACGGATGCATTGTCTGGGGAGGGAGTTTTGGAATAGCTCCTGCTGATGACATAATCATTAAAGTTGAAAAACCTCTTTTGTATGAAAGCTATGACAAAGTCTTGGTTTCCATAATGGCAAAAAAAATCGCATTTGGCTCAAATCATGTAGTAATAGATCTGCCATATGGCGCGATGGTAAAAGTCCACAGGCTTAAAGACGCAGAGAATCTAAAGAAAAAATTCGAATTTTTGGCAAAAAAATTTGATATAACAATCCGCGTACTTATCCACAGAACCGACGAACCGGCAGGACAAGGAATAGGACCAATCCTTGAAACCAGAGAAGCAATAAGAGTTCTTCAACAAAAACCCAATCGGCCATTAGATCTTGAGATAAGAAGCATAAATCTGGCAGGAAATCTTTTGGATATCTGCCTAAAAGATTCTCCGCAACAACTCCAATTATCCGTTAAGAAAAATTATGGCAATACCTTTGGTTGGGCAACAAAAATACTGCAAGACGGCACTGCTTTTAAAAAAATGCAGGAAATAATCTTAGAACAGGGGGGTAATCCAAACATAGACAGCGAGGATTTGAAACCCGGCCGATACCCCTTTGAACTAAAAGCATCAAAATCCGGGATTGTCAAAAAACTAAATAGTAAAGACATAACTATAATTGCAAGATTATTAGGAGCGCCGACACAAAAAGGCGCAGGTATCTTTTTAGACAAAAAGATCGGGAAGAATGTTGAAAAAGGAGATACTGTCTTAACTCTATATAGTGAAAAAGAAGATAATCTTAAAGAAGCTAAAGACACTTTACAAAGATTTCCAATTGCTACAATTTTATGAAAAAACTGTTAATAGTAATTATTTTTTCTATTTTTGTTATTTTTGCGCTTATATTCTGGTGGAACAACATGTTATTACCGGTAAATCCTATGGACAAAGCGAGTTCTATTTTTGTTGTTAATAAAGGAGATACTGTTAGGGAAATTACTTACAATCTAAAAACTAAAGGGTTTATTAAAAATCCCATTGTGTTTTTTTTGCTTTTAAAAAAACTGGGGCTTGATAAGCAAATTCAAGCAGGAGATTTTAGGCTTTCTCCTTCAATGACAGCGGAAGATATCGCGCAAAATTTAACGCATGGCATACTTGATATTTGGATAACAATTCCCGAAGGGAAAAGAGCGGAAGAAATCGCGGAAATCCTACAAAAAGAGCTAGCTACGTACGATCCATCCTGGCAAAGCATCCTGAAGTCAAACGAAGGATATCTTTTTCCAGATACCTATCTTATTCCAAAAGATGCAGACATCAAGATTATTACTGCCCTAATGTTGGATAATTTTGAAAAAAAATTTTCAGAAATTACGCAAAATATAAATAGCCCGCTCTCTAAAGAAGATAGTGTTATATTAGCTTCACTTATAGAACGGGAGGCTAGATTTCCGCAAGATCGTCCTCTTGTAGCAAGCGTAATGCTCAATAGATTAAATATTGGAATGAAGTTGGATATTGATGCAACCGTACAGTATGCATTAGGATATCAAGAGGATAAAAAAACCTGGTGGAAAAAAGACTTAACGCTTGATGATTTAAAAATCAATTCTCTCTATAATACTTATGTTCATGCCGGTCTTCCGCCAAAACCGATTGCAAATCCCGGTGTTGCTTCCTTACAGGCAGCGCTAAACCCTGCCAATACAGAATATTTTTACTACATTTCAGATAAAACAGGCCACAACCACTACGCCAAAACCATTCTCGAACACAACGCAAATATAAAAAAATACCTATAGATTTCTTTTCCTTGATATTCCCTTAAAAAATCTTCTGATCAGTGGTTTTTTTTCTTCCGATATTGCATGATCGGATTTTAATTCGCTAACTTCAGTGCCTTCATTTTTTTTCTCGCCGAACTTTGAAACCTTTTTAAGAAGATTTGCAGCAGAAATGCCTGTCTTAATACCCATCATTAAAGATGATAATGTAGCAAGAGGAGTCGAAACGCTTTCGGTAATAACCCCTGTGTCTTCTAAGATTTTGTTTGCCTTACCAACTGCTCTTTTGAGCTCGCGAAGAATAAAAAATACCTGAATACCCAGAGCGACAAGAAGAATTGTTAATATAATAATTACCAAAAATAAAATTATCTGAGCAGCATCCATACTTTCTTAACATAACATCAGTAGCTTTCCCTGTCAATCGGAAAAAAATTGTTTCTTGAGAGGTTGAAGGTTAGGATTGAATCTGGTATACTTACATTCGTTATGCCGGCTGTACAAAGAAGCGAATTTGCATTAGCACTAAATCAAGTCGCCAACGAAAGAGGCGTTGATGTTTCTGTTGTTTTGGAAACTGTAAAAAACGCCATTCTTGCCGCATACAAAAAAGACCACCCCGGAATAGAAATTGAGGAATTTTCTACAACTTTAGACAAAAATACAGGAGAAGCCCGAATATTCAAAAGCGATAAAGACGTTACCCCACCGGGTTTCGGAAGAATTGCGGCGCAAACTGCACGACAAGTAATTTTGCAAAAAATAAGAGAAAGAGAAAAAGAAGCAATCTTTGCTGATTACAAACTTCGAATCGGAACTATTGTAAACGGCAGGGTTTTAAGATTTGCAGGCCCAAATGTAATTGTTGATGTTGGAAAAACAGAAGCTCTTATGCCCACCTCCGAGCAGATACCAAACGAGAGATACAATTTAAATCAAAGACTGACTGTCTATATCCTTGAAATCAGGGAAGGATTAAAAGGGCAAGAAATCATAGTTTCAAGATCCAATTCAGGTTTACTCCAGGGGCTATTCAGTAGAGAAGTTCCGGAAATTCGCATGGGAAGTGTGATCATAAAAGACATTGCAAGAGAAAGCGGCACCCGCAGCAAAGTTGCAGTTTATTCCAATCAAAAAGGAATCGATCCTGTAGGCAGCTGTGTTGGACAAAAGGGCGTCAGGATTCAAGCTGTAATTCAGGAATTTGCGAACCTTGAAAAAATTGACATTATCCAATGGCAGGAAGACCCAAAATCATATATTGTAGCAGCGCTCTCCCCTGCTAAAAATGTTACGGCTCAAAAAATTGACAATGAAACAAAAGTAGCTTTCGTAAGAGTTCCGCAAGAAGAGCTTTCGCTTGCTATCGGTAAGGATGGACAAAATGTTCGCCTTGCTTCAAAACTTACCGGTTTTAGAATTGAAATATCACCTGAGGAAGAAAAGACTGTAGAGGCTGAGGAGAAAAATGATAAAAAAACTGCAACCACTGAAACACAGAAGGAAAATGAAACGCAGAAATTCACTGATTCAGTGGTTGCAAAAGAACAAAAACCGGAGATTAAGATAGAAAAAAAGAAAGCAGTTAAAGCAAAAAAGAAAAAGGAAGAAAAGAAGTAAAATTTTCAATTTCCAATTTGAAATGAAATCTAAATTTGAAAATTTAAATATTAAAAATTCGTTGAAAATTTCAAATTTCGAATTTAAAATTAGCAATGTATGGCTAAGACAAAAACAAAATCGACAATTAAAGTTCCAACAAATTTTTATCCTCCAGTCGTAGCAGTTCTAGGCCATGTTGATCATGGAAAAACCAGCCTACTTGACGCAATTCGTAAAACCAATTTAGTACAAAAAGAACACGGAGGAATTACTCAGGCGATCGGAGCATCTAAAATAGAAATTGTTCATGAAGGGATAAAAAGACAAATTACTTTTATTGACACCCCTGGACATGAAGCATTTGCTAAGATGCGAGGACGGGGTACCCAAGCAGCAGACATTGGGCTTTTGGTAATTTCCGCAGTTGATGATGTAATGCCGCAAACCAAAGAAAGTATTGTCCTTCTAACAGAATCAAAAATCCCTATTATTGTTGTTTTGACCAAGTCAGATCTTCCCAATAAAAATACCGAAAAAATTAAACAACAATTATTAAAAGAGGGGATTTTATTGGAAGGCTTGGGAGGAGATGTTCCCATCATTGAAGTTTCAGCAAAAATGAATACCAATATAAAAGAATTGCTAGAGCTAATACTTCTTGTTTTTGAAATGAAAGGAGATAATTCTTCTCTTTCAGAAAACGGAGAATTTAACGCAATTGTTATCGAATCAAAACTTGATCAAAAAGCAGGACCCCGGGCAACAATTGTTATTAAAAACGGCACTATAACTGTTGGAGATGAAATCTCTATCGATAATCAAAAAGGACGCGTTAGAACAATAATAGACGATAAGAGTACGCATTTAAAAAGAGCAACAGTAGGAGATGCTGTTGAAATATTGGGATTTGAAAAAGTCCCAAAGGTAGGAAGTATTGTTTACAAACACTCCGATATTGCGCTTAAAAAAATATCCCCTGATATGCCAATAATTAGCCCTGTTGCCAAATATGAGCCAAGCCTGGAAACTAAGGAAAATGTTGTTTCTATAGTGCTTTGCGCCGATACGCTTGGATCCCTTGAAGCAATTATCAATGGATTGCCAAAAGAAGTTAATGTAGTGTTGCAAAAAACAGGCGAGGTGTCGCCTGCAGATGTCTTGCTTGCTAAATCTATTGGCGCAATCGTAATAGGATTTAATACAAAAGCCAGATCGGAAGTTACGAAATTATGTTCTGTTGAAAAGGTGCTCTTCAAAAACTATAACATAATCTATGAACTGATTAATGAAATAAATGACGTCGTCGCCGGAAAACAGCTAAAAGTTGCTGAGGAAATTTTTGGCACTGCAAAAGTGCTAGCGTCTTTCCCTTTTGAAAAAACAAAGGTCTTAGGTATTTCTGTACAGGAAGGAAGAGTTGCCAGAGGGGACAAAGTAAGATTAATACGTCAGTCAGCCGACGGAGATGAAATTATAGGAGAAAGCAGAATCACATCAATGAGGGTTGGTAAAAATCCTGTTTCAAAAGTTGAAAAAGGACACGAAGCAGGAATTACACTCTCCCCTTTTCTTGACTTTACTATAGGTGATGTGTTAGTATGTCATGGATAAGCCCCTCACCAGTTGCGGTGTGGGATTTAGATTTAAATTATAGCGATTTGATAACTGGTGAGAGGTAAATATGGACAACCTAAACGTAGATAAAATAAGAACACTATTGGACAAAAATGATAAAATCTCCATTGCTGTTGGCAAAAATCCCGGCATTGACGAAATGGCGGCATCGCTTGCTTTATACTTGAGCCTGTCCAATTCAGGCAAAACAGTATCTATTGCCTGTCCAACCGAACCAATCGTTGAAGTCTCATCTTTAGTCGGTATAGATAAAGTGCAAACAACATTACATAACGATGCGGCAGATTTGACCGTATCTTTTCCAGACAGAGGCGACATAGAAAAAATTTCCTATACCCGCGAAGATGGATTTATAAATATTATTGTTAAAGCGGGAAAACAAGGATTGTCTTTTGACGAAACAGACATACAATACAAAAGATTCGGAGCCGCTCCAAGCGTTATTTTTATTGTCGGAACACCCAGGCTTTCGGATTTGGGAAGCGTTTTTGACGCTGAAAAATTCAAAGATACAACAGTTATTAATATTGACAATAAAGAAAGCAATCAGGGTTTTGGTGATATTATCTTAGTCTCCAAAGATCTTTCCTCAGTCTCAGAAAGCGTTGCTTCTCTTATATCTTCTTTAGGGCTTAATCTGGATACCGATACGGCATCAAATCTTTTAGCAGGAATTTCTGAGGCAACAGACAACTTCCAAAATCCAAGAACTTCTCCTTTAGCATTTGAAACAGTTGCTATGCTTATGAAAAAGGGCGCTAAAAGAACAATGCAAGCTCCAAGAAAAACCCTTGATGCTATTGAAGATCGCGATCCTTTTTTCACAACTTCCCTACCTAAAAAGACAGAACACAAAACAGAGAAAAAAAGAGACGATAACCCTCCGGATGATTGGCTGGCACCCAAAATCTACAAAGGCTCAACCGCTATATAATTGACCATTGATTGGATTTTAGGAAACTGGTATAATATAGTCAATTAATTTGAAATTTACAATTTTCAATGAAACTTCAAATTTAAATTTTAAAAATTAAGATTTCATTTCAAATTTCGAATTGAAAATTTTAAATTATTAAATATGCCGCTTAGTACAAAACAAAAACTGGATGTTATAAAACAGTTTCAAACAGTAGATGGCGATACCGGAAGCCCGGAAGTCCAGATTGCACTTCTAACAGAAAGGATTAACCGTTTAACAGAACATTTAAAAGGCCATCCGCATGATACGCATAGTCGGCGCGGGCTTTTGTCTATGATAGCAAAAAGAAGAAGGCTTATAAACTTTTTAGCAAAAGTGAATAAAAAACGCTCCTTGGTGATTGAGAAAAAGATTGGACTTAAAGATGACGCAAAAAACTAAGGTTAATTTAGAATTAGCCGGAAAAACATTAACTCTTGAAATAGGAGAACTGGCATTACAGGCCACATCCTCTGTTTTAGCAAGACTTGGCGATACCATGGTTTTGGTAACGGTTGTCGAAGGAAAAGAAAGAACAGACATTGATTATTTTCCCCTTACGGTTGAATATGTCGAAAGACTCTATGCAGGAGGAAGAATTAAAGGTTCAAGATGGGTAAAAAGAGAAGGCAGACCATCAGATGATTCTATTCTTATAGCAAGATTAATCGACCGCTCTATAAGGCCGCTTTTCCCAAAAGAATTTAAAAAAGAAGTTCAGATAATCGTAACTGTCTTATCTGTAGACGGAGAAAATTCCCCTGATGTCTTGTCCATTATTGCAACGAGCGCAGCGCTTGCAATTTCCAAAATTCCATGGAAAGGGCCTGTTGGGGCTGTAAGAATAGGCTATGTAAAAGAAAAAAACGGAGGAGAAGAATTTCTTATCAATCATGGAGCGCAGGAATCAGATCTATCGGATCTTGATTTAGTTGTAACTCAATTAAAAGATAAGACTTTGATGATAGAAGCGGGAGCCTTGCAAGTCTCCGAAGAAATAGCTCTTGAGGCAATAAAAAGAGCGCAGATTGAAAATAACAAAATTATTGATTTTATAGAAGATTTTGCAAAAAAATCAGGCGCAAAAAAAGAAACAGTTTCCGAGAACTCAGAATTTGCAGAACTTTTAAAACTGCTTGAAAAATCATACAAAGATGAAATCGTTGCTCTTGTTAAAAGCAGGGTTAACAAAGAATCAGGCGGAGACTCATCGGACTTGATAGATAAAATTATCGAGCAGGAAAAGATTTCCGACCAAGAATTTTCCATTGATAAAAAGATGATTGCCAAAGCACTAGAGCACATTCTTTTTAAGAGTATAAGAGAGAATACTTTGAAAAAAGGAATAAGACCTGATGGAAGAAAAATTGATGAAATTAGACAAATTTCAGGAATGGTTTCTGTTTTGCCTCGCACTCATGGATCCGCAATTTTCCAAAGAGGAGACACACAGGCTTTGACAGTTGTAACATTAGGTTCTCCTCGACTTGAACAATTGATCGAGTCAGCGGAAGGAGAAGAGTCAAAAAGATATATTCATCACTATTCTATGCCTCCATATTCTGTTGGAGAAACAGGAAGAATAGGCGTGCCATCAAGAAGAGAAATCGGGCATGGAGCGTTGGCAGAGCGTGCATTGTGGGCAGTTATCCCAAAACAAGAACAATTTCCCTATACAATCCGTGTTGTTTCAGAGATTCTTTCTTCCAACGGTTCAACGTCCATGGCTTCAACTTGCGGATCAACTCTTGCTCTAATGGATGCGGGAGTTCCGATTTTAAAACCGGTTGCCGGAATTGCAATGGGAATGGTTTCCGATGGCGACAAATATGCGATTTTGACTGATATTTTGGGACTTGAGGATTTTTCAGGAGATATGGATTTTAAAGTCGCTGGAACAGATGCGGGAATTACAGCAATACAGCTCGATGTAAAAATTATGGGATTAACTATCGCCCAAATAAAAGAAGTTTTTGAAAAAGCAAAAGAAGCAAGGCTTTTTATCCTGGGGAAAATGCAAAGTGTCCTTACAGAATCCCGTAAAGATGTTTCTGAATACGCTCCAAAAATAGAACAAATACAAGTTCCTGTTGAAAAGATAGGAGAAGTAATTGGTCCGGGGGGAAGGGTAATTAAAAATATAATTGCCCAAACAGGAGCAACTGTTGATGTTGAAGATTCGGGATTGGTAACCATATCAGGAACATCAACAGAATCTGTATCCAAAGCGCTTGAATGGGTAAAAAGCATTACCCGGGAAGTAACTGTTGGAGAAAACTTTGAAGGAGAGGTTAAAAGAATTCTTCCGTTCGGCGCATTTGTTGAATTCCTGCCGGGAAAAGAAGGAATGGTGCATGTATCGCAAATGTCAACAGGGTTTGTTAAGAATCCAAATGACGTTGTAAAAATTGGTCAAAAGATTAATGTCACGGTTATTGAAGTAGATGAGCAAGGAAGAATAAATCTTACTATGCTTTCGGATGAAGAGCGCAATCAAAGACCTTCTAGAACTACTGCTCCCGCTAGTATTAATACTAGAGAACCCGAATCAGATCATCCATTATCCAGACAGTTTCGAAGAGAACGGGGAATAGGTTTTGATAAGTCTCGCCCTTTCAGATCAGGGCAAAGCTCCACGCGCTTCCGCAAAACCCACTAC
>MFNZ01000055.1:4662-5068 GCA_001782195.1 Candidatus Levybacteria bacterium RIFCSPHIGHO2_02_FULL_37_13 | reverse complement strand
TTGTTCGGAGTATCAAGAAATTATTGGAGGATGAAAAATTTTACGAGACAATTTCTGCGAATGCAAGAAAGTTAGTTGAAGAAAAGTACGACTGGAGAAATATAGTTAGGAAATTAGAGGCAGTATATAAATCAGCGAATAGAGATGCTGAAATCCATTCGACAAGCTCAGGATCCTGAGTTTACCGAAGGACGAGTTCAGCATGACAATTTTAGAAATATGGTTGATCTTTCTATAATTATAGTTTCATACAACACGAAGGACTTTATTGGGAATTGTTTAGCATCAATACTATCTAGTATTAAGGGTAAATTTGATTACGAGATTATTGTTGTTGACAACGCATCAACCGATGGCTCTGTTCAAGCAATTCAAAATTCAATCCCGATAAAATCGGGACAAAATG
>MFNZ01000055.1:0-4640 GCA_001782195.1 Candidatus Levybacteria bacterium RIFCSPHIGHO2_02_FULL_37_13 | reverse complement strand
GCCTAGACTCCCGTCTCGCCGAAACGAGGTGGACGGCGAGGCTGGCAGCCAGGCGAGCAGTTCAAAATTAAAAATTATAGAAAATAAAGAGAATGTTGGTTTTTCAAAAGCAAATAATATCGGGATTAAGCAAGCAAAAGGAAGATATTTACTTTTTCTTAATCCGGATACTGTTGTTTATCCAAATACTTTAGAAACAATGGTTGATTTTATGGATGCTCCCGCGGACGCGGGAGCATCCACGTGTAGGGTGGTTATGCCCAACGGAGAATTGGACGATGCGTCGCACAGAGGATTTCCAACACCGTGGAATGCGTTCGCTCACTTTTTGGGACTAAGCAGGATTTTTCCAAAATCCCGATTGTTCGGAGGATATTCTTTGGGATGGATGGATTTAAGTAAGATTCATGAAATAGATGCGTGCGCAGGAGCATTTATGATAGTAAGAAGAAAAGCGGGTGAAGAAGTGCAATGGTGGGATGAGGACTACTTTTTTTATGGAGAGGATATAGACTTTTGTTACAAACTTAAGCAAAAAAAATGGAAAATATATTACGTTCCAAAAGTATCAATTCTGCACTATAAAGGTGTATCCGGAGGGATAAAGAACATTTCAAAAGAAATAACAACCGCGGATAGAGAAACTAAAGAACGAGCCACACGCGCGCGTTTTGAAGCAATGAAAATTTTTTACAACAAACATTATATAAAAAAATATCCTTCGATAATAACATGGCTGGTTTTTTGCGGAATAAACATAAAGCTGTGGTTTGCCGCAAAAAGAGTTTAATGTTATAGTTAACTAAGGTATAAAAAGTATGAATCTGCCCATAAAGTGGTTTTTAATATCTCTTACTTTATTTTTTTACCTCACCGGTTTAGCAGCGGGATTGTTGATTGGTGAATTCTTTTCTAATTTAATAGGCGCGATTGCCGCTGTTTTTATTATGGTAATTATTGGTTTAACTTCATATTTGGTCATACACTCTACGATTATTAATCCTTTACAAAAGCTTCAGAATTCCCTGAAAAATATCGGAGAGAAAGATTTTGAGGTTAGACTTGATGGAGGTTCTCAAAATGAGATAGGAGGTCTATTTGGCGCGTTTAATACAATGGTTGTTGATCTAAAAGCGATTATTGAGAAATTGGAACAGGATAAAAATTTAAAATCGGCTGATAAGGATAAGTTTGAGGTAGTGTTATCAGGTATAAGCGATGCGATTATTGCAGTTGACCTTGATCAGAAAATACAGATTTTTAATTCGGCTGCTCAAAATCTAACAGGATATTCAACCGAAGAGGTAATAGGTCATCATATAGGTAAAGTCATTAGGGTTTTTGACAGAAGCGATGAGCTTCTACCGTTTGATTATTGTCCGGTAAACTCAAGCAATTCAGAAGAAGGCGTTGCCTTTACCAAAAAGGATCTTAAAATCGTTGGGAAAAACAAAGAATTTTTCGCCAATCTCGTTGCCGGAAAAATTAAAGGAGGAACAGGTATTAATCTTGGTTGCATACTAGCTTTACATGATACATCAGAAGAAAAACGACTTGAAGAAATGAAGCTTGATTTTGTTTCAATGGCAGCCCATGAGTTAAGAACCCCCTTAACGTCGCTCCGTGGGTATTTGTCTGTTCTTATAAAAGAAACCAAAAATACTTTAGGAGCGGACGATACTATGTTTCTGTCTCGCGCCAATATCTCAGCGCAGCAATTATCGGCATTAATTGAGAATTTACTTAATGTGTCACGTATTGAAAACCATAAACTTACAATAAATATTGAACCTACCGACATAAGACAACTGATTCAACAATCTGTTGATCAGATTATGGAACGGGCAACAGAGAAAAAGATTACCCTTGAGTTCAAAAGGGATGACTCGCCATTGCCTAAAGTTCTAATAGATAAAATTAGGATAGGAGAAGTTTTAGGCAATCTTCTTTCCAACGCTATTGCTTATACCCAAGATGGGGGGAGGGTAAGTGTTTGGATCGAAAGGAAGGGCGATGATGTAGTAACCCACGTTGCGGATACAGGAGAAGGGATTTCCAAAGAATCCCTGCAGCATCTGTTTACAAAATTCTTCAGGATATCGGGAAAACTTGAACAAACTACCAAAGGAACCGGTTTGGGATTGTATATATCGAAAGAAATTATTCAAATGCACCATGGAGAAATTTGGGTAGAATCGGAATTAGGAAAAGGTTCAACTTTTAGCTTTTCTCTTCCAACGGAGTCTAAGAGTTTAGTACTTGATTTTAAATAGATTATGTAACTATAATGATGTATGGTAAAAAAAGTATTGCTTATCGAAGACGACGAGTTTATCCGTGATTTATATAAAAGACAATTGGATATTTGCGATATGTTTACATACGCATTTTCCAATGGTGCCGATGGATTAAAATCCGCCCAGGAAAATCAATACGACTTGATACTTCTGGATATTATGTTGCCCGGCATGAATGGGCTGGACGTTTTAAGAAGTCTTAAGCAAAATGAAAAAACTAAAAATATTCCCGTTATTATGGTTTCAAATTTAGGACAGGAATCGGTAGTTAAGGAAGGATTCGCGCTTGGGGCAATCGGATATTTGATAAAAGCTACTTTTACTCCGGATCAGATAGTGCAGGAAATAACTAAAATTTTTGATCAACACTCGCAGAGCGCACAGCCGCCTCAAGCTAAGGGATGAGAATAGGAATTGACGCACGTCTTTGGAATGAATCAGGAGTTGGAAGATACGTAAGAAACCTCGTTGAACAGCTTCAGTTAATTGATCACGAAAATAAATATGTGTTATTTGTTGGAAGTAAAGATTATGAAAATGTCAAATGTCAAATGTCAAATGTCAAATGGCGATTAGTTAAGGCGGATATCGGGTGGCATACGTTGGAGGAGCAATTAAAATTTCCATTGATAATTAATAAAGAAAATCTGGATTTAATGCATTTTCCATACTTTTCTGTACCAATTATTTATAACAAACCATACGTTGTTACTATTCATGATCTTATCCTGCATCATTTTCCAACAGGATTAGCATCGACTCTGCCACGTTATCTTTATAGACTGAAGTTATTAGGCTATAAGTTTGTTATTAAGAAAGCGGCTCAAAATGCAAAAAAAATTATAACAGTATCTAATGCGACTAGAGATGAGATCATTGATCATCTGAAGATTGAGCCAAGTAAAGTAGTAGTAACTTATGAAGGGATAGACAATAAAATATCAAATATCAAATATCAAATGTCAAAAACACCCGCTTCGCGGAAGCTTCAGCGAGGCGAGCAAATCAAAAATCAAAAATACTTTCTATATGTAGGTAACGTTTATCCGCATAAAAATCTAGAGCGAATGCTTTCTGCATTCGAAAATGTCAAATGTCAAATGTCAAATGTCAAATTAGTTTTAGTTGGCAAAGAAGACTATTTCTATAAAAGACTGAAGGAAAAAGTGAAGAAAGTGAATTTGGAAAAATCTGTTTTGTTTTACGGAGAAGTAAGCGATGAAGAATTGGTGGAGTTATACAAAAATGCAAAAGCGCTTATAGTTCCTTCGCTTATGGAAGGATTTGGGCTGCCTGGACTGGAAGCAATGGCAAATAAGTGTTTGGTTTTATCCTCTGATATTCCCTCGCTTCGCGAGGTGTATGGAAACGCCGCAGTATATTTTAACCCTAATGACGTGTTGGATATGGAGAAAAAAATGATTGAAGTTTTGGGTTCTAAAGTTGGGCATGATTTCGTTGGGCATGGTCTGGAAAGGACAAAAATGTTTTCCTGGGAAAAAATGGCAAAAGAAACCCTGAGGATATACGAAAGTCACAGATGAAACTTGTTTGGAGGAAATAGGTCGGAGTTATACAGCGTTAATTGAAGGAAGTTCGATGTCGACAATATCTATGCCGAAGAACTTTAAAACAACTGTAAAAATAAGGAATACCAAGAATAAAATTACCAACCCTATTACTGCGGCAGTAATTGTGTTTCGAGCTCCTTCGACTGCTGCTTTGTCTCCTCCGGAGTAGATCCATTTTAGCGCTCCTAATAGCAAAAAGAATATTGCCACAACTACAGCAATTACAAAAATAAAACTGATGGCTTTTGAAATGAACTGAGGAAGAGCAGTTTCGGGATCAGTTGTTATAGTACAAAGAGTGTTAAATGGCGGTGCTATTTTAGTGCAATCTATAAGTGCTGCAAAAGCAGAAGGAGCAAGCATTAGGTAAGAAAGAGAGGCAATTATTGGGGCTAAAAATTTCTTCATTAAGCTTAGCATATACGTACTTTTTGGATTTGTCAAGATGAAGATGATAAAATAAACTTTATCTTATGAAAGTTGCAATTGTGTATGATCGTATAAATAAGTGGGGAGGAGCGGAGAGTGTTCTTCTTAGTTTCCATAAATTGTTTCCGGATGCACATTTGTATACCTCAGTCTACGATAAAAAAAAAGCTCCGTGGGCAAGCGTGTTTAATATCAAGACTTCATTTTTGCAGAACTTTCCATTAGCAACACGCCACGAGCTATACGCCGCTCTCATGCCTTTAGCTTTTGAGAGTTTTTCTTTTGACGAGTATGATCTGGTAATTTCTGTTACAAGCGAGGCTGCTAAAGGAATTATTACAAA
>MFNZ01000054.1:663-17217 GCA_001782195.1 Candidatus Levybacteria bacterium RIFCSPHIGHO2_02_FULL_37_13 | reverse complement strand
TGGAGTATTGAATGTATGTTTAGTTATCGGGTCTAAATAATCTGCAAGCAATCTTTGAATGTAGGATTCCATTCCTGCGGCTTGTGAAAAAATAACATCGGTAACTTCTTTTCCTTTTTGTTTTATTTCTTGTGAAGCTTGAACAATTTGTTTTTTATCCGTTATGTCGGCATGGAATGGATGAATAGGAAGAGAATCAACATCTAACTTTTGCCTTCTTGCAAGATAAGCTTTTGCCTTACTAAAATTGTCCAAAGATCTTGTGCCAACAAAAATATTTGCTGCTCCGAGACGAGCAAATTCCGAAACAGCCATAAGTCCAATACCGCTTGATCCTCCGAGGACTAAAATTGAACGTTCTGAATAAGGAATTTTTTCTCTTTGATCGGCTGAGCTTATTCTGATATTGTTTTCTGGTCCTTTCATATTTATTCTGCCTTTTTCTTACGTGCTTGTTGGATCATAGTTACCTCTTCTTGGGAAAGATTAGCGATAATTCCAAGTGCATAGCGAGGAACTCTTCTTAAACCTGCTTGATACATCATTTGAGCTGCAGTGTAGTTTGATTGTATCCCAGAGTCAACCGCCAAAACTGAACCGGTAACCCTTTCTCCATCTTTCCCTGCAAGATAAAGGGCTGCGCCTGCAATATCTCGTGGTCTGATAAGTTCATTGAGCGCAGATACTGTTTTTACCGCATTGACTTGTTCCTGTTGCATTTGAGATGTCATATCGGTTCCTTCTACGAATCCCGGTTCAATAATATTAACTGTAATTCCTCGTCTTCCCAGTGTTAAGCTTTGAGTTTTTGTTAAACCACGTAATGCCGCATTAGCCATTGCATATGTATCTTGCCCAAAATTCCCATATTCACCAATAACGCTTCCAATATTAATTACCCGTCCGCCTCTAATTCCTTTTTCATTTCTTATTCGAAACCATTCACGCGTCATTAGTAAAGCACCAAGCGCTTTTGGATACATTACAAAATTCCAATCTTCTGTTGTAATTTCCGTAAGAGTTTGGTTACGATTGGTACCGGCATTATTTACCAAAATATTCACGTTGCCTTCGCTTAAATCGTATGCGTGTTTCATCATTTCGATACAGCTTTCTTCGTTAGTAACATCACCAATTAATGTATATACGACACCTGCATAACGTTTAAGACGACTCTGTGCAAATGGCGCAATATCTTTGCTATTTTCTGTTCCAACAATAAAAATAGGAGAAGCTCCTTCCAGCGCAAAACGTTCGGCAATAGCAAATCCTATTCCATTCATGCGGGTCGCGCCGGTAATAAGAGCAGAATTTCCAACAAGTGCTTTTTCAGGTTTATTAAGAAGCTCGGCATTTACACGTTTAGTTAACGGATGTTCTTGTTCTGTAGACATATAATAGATATTAGGCTGAATATATCATCCGATTTTTTCAATGTCAATAAGAAAACTCTATTTCATAACAATGCACCATGCTACTGCATGATCTTTTTCGTGAGTTATACTTATAAGGATTTTATTAATTCCAATTTCTTCTGCTCGTGTTTTTGCTTTGCCGTCAAGAAAAATAAATGGCTTGCCGCTAATCTCGTCTTTTAAAACGGCAATATCTTTGTAACCAAAACCATTTCTGTCTATTCCGCCAAGCGCTTTTACAACCGCTTCTTTTGCTGCAAATCTGGCAGCATATCGTTGTGCTCTAAGAAAAGGTTGTCTTGCCTGTTCGCAATATACAATTTCTTCATCAGTAAAATTATCCGGAATAAACGGTCCAATTTCTTCCATATCTTTTTGTAGACGAGGAACATTACACATATCTATACCGATATCTACAATATTTTGCGCATTATATTCTTGAGGGAAAAGCTGATGCAGCTCACGAATTTGACTTAGGTAAGTTAACTCTTGTTCTTTATCCATAGTTTCTAAGCTTTAGGAATTATAGCAATGCAACTATGTTTTTACAATTGCGATCTGATAAAACCTATAGGATATTGCATTTTTTAAAATACCTTTTATAATACTTAAGTAATGAGTACACAAGCATCAGAGAGAGGAATTACACCCCCGCAATTACCAGAGAATCAACAAACTAAAGAAACTTTACTTGATAGTACCCATGCTCTTCTTGCTCCAGGACAAGGAAATCAGAGACGAGGTATGGGACTAGATTTAGCAAATAGTTCAGGAGCAGCAAGAGGAGTTTGGAAAAAAGTAGATGAAGTACTTCAACCCGATTTAGGTTACCTTCTTAGCGAGAAAGTTTGGCGAGGCAGTGAAGCAGATCTTTCTGATAATGCTCAATTTGCTGTTATTACCGATGCGTTGGCACGAAAAGCAGCGCTTGAAGAAGCAGGACTTCTTGGAAAACCAGGTTGGCATGGGGGCAATAGTCTCGGTTTGATTACAGCGCTTGTTAATGCAGGCTCTTTAAGCGTTGATGGGGCAGCACATCTTGCCAACGGCAGAAGAGAAGCTATTGGGTTAGTGATTAATGAAGCTCCAAAAACGACAATGGTTTCACTAGAAGAAGTTGATGAAGCAAGAGTTGAGGAAGTAAAGAAAAAAAATAATTTGGTAACATGCCTTATCAATACTGATAGTCAAGTGGTAATTGGAGGAAGAGTGGAAGATATTGAGATTGCGGTACAAGAATTAAAGGGAATGGGAGAGCGTAAGGTTTTCCCAATGGAGGTTAATGCTGCATTTCACTCTGAGCATATGAGAAAAGCAGTTCCTTTCTGGACAAAAGTAGTTAGTTCTGCACCAATAGAAGTGCCAAAATCCGGAATTGTTGTTGGCGCAAGTACAGGTGAAGTTAGAAAACTTTTAACGATAGAGGACATAAAAACAGAGTTGATTCTGCAGCTTACTAATACCGAACGATATAGAGATGTTGCTAAATTCCTTAGGCTTCAGGGTGTCACCCAAATGACAGAGCTTAATGCAATAGGAAGGCTCACTCATATGAATCATAGTATCTTCGGTGAAGGCTCAAGGCAAAGAATAGCTTTGCCAACAGATACAAAGATTGCTGTTGCTAACCGCTGGGTTGCTCCAGTTGAGGTGATGGAAGAAAAATCAACACCATCAGAAGAAAGAGTATCTCGTGATGCAGTAAAAGAGTTTTACCTTGGTTGGATTTCTGATAGAGTTGGAGGGGATCCTAAGGAGTTGTCCGAAGAGATGAGCTTTCAAGAAGGAGCAGGGCTTGATAGCGCGGACATAATGGCACTTCGCGCAGCAATCAGAGCAAAATATGGGCGAAATATACCCGATGAAGAAGCTGCAAAAATTCTTACAATAGAAGCAGGAATAGACGCTACATATAAACTGATGAACTCATAAAGAGTTTCTTCTATAGTCTTTCCACTTGCGACATTTTACCTTATTATACTAAATTATCTAACGCTTATTAGTGTATATAATCTTTCTAATTTTTCTTGCGGGATGGTGTGTCCGTTATATTGATCCACCTCGATCAAAAATTTCTGCGTATAATTAAGAAGGGTTACTCTCTTTTTTCGATTTGTTATTTCAGAAAGTCTGGTTAACAAATCTAACATATGATCGACAAATACCTCTACAGTTTGCGCAGAGAAGTTGTCAAGCTCTAACAATTCCGGAGGCAAATGTATGGCTGGTCCTGTCTCTGCATTATTTATTGCAGGTAAAAGTGAAAGAGCAAATTTTGTAACATCACGGTCCCACACAAAACCATTTTTGGCATCAAGATCATTTATCTTAATCCATGCTCTTACACTACTATTTTTGGCTATAACACCAAAAGTGTTGTTTCGGAAAGTTTTTTTTCTGTCTGTTGTTAATTCTGCAAACCCTAAAGTAAACATTTGTTTTGTATTCTCTTGATTTGCAGGATTAAAGCCCAAAAGAAAAAGCGATGCGATTTCGGCTCTCATTAAAGAATCTGTAACTTCTGCTTTGTCTGGTTTCGACATGTCATGTTGTAAAAAAGGTATTGTTTTCCCTTCTTTTGTAAAAGCCATATTGGTTACACCTATTGATCCTTTGTCCCTAGGAGTCCAAGGCAGTTGCATGAATGCCGAAACAGCGGATGTGATTATGGTATTTCCATGTTCTCTTAAGAATTGATCATGCCTATCGTCCAACAGAAACATTTTTACTCTGGATGGAAATTGGTAAGTAAAATTACGATCCTGCAATTTACCCTTCCAATCCTCGGTGGTGCCTATCAGGAACTCTCCCAGAGGGGATATTGTTTGATCTTCTTTTGTCATCGCCGCAATTGTAGCATATTCTATTGAAGAGACAAGGGGATTATGATAATATTTCTAAGTCTCTTCGGATAAGTTAGATCAGTAAGTTAAAAATATGGTAGTAGAAAGAAGAGGGCAATATACTCCAGAGCAGCAAGCATTAAGCAATTTGCCTCGCCTTGTAGAGCAAAGCGTAAGGGACACGCAAGATCTACAAAGGCAATTAACCGGTTTTAAACCCGGAATGGATCTTATAAATTGGCATAAAAGGACTGATAGATATAGGTATGTTTATGGAGAAACTCAAAGATTTAAGAGGGACGTTCGTAGATCTCGCGACAAAACCTCCCTGCGTCATAATCTTGCTGGTATAGTTTTTCAAGATATAGCGTATTCTGTTTGCGCTCTTGATTGTGACGATTCTAGGGTCTTACTTTCTCCCGAAAAGACTTCTGAGTTTTGGACAATGCTTTATCCCAACAAGGAAATTGTGTCTCATCCTTATGGTCAAGAGACTCTTGAAAATGCTTATGTTCCAGACGGAATACTTGTTAATACGTCAAAAGCTTTCAATATTTATAAGCGTCCTGTTTTTAAACTTTATGAATATTCGTTAGTGCATATGACCGAAAGAGATCTTGAGGAACAACTTAAAGCGATTAGGATTCAACACGAGAAATTTCCAGGACTTTTTGCCGAAACGAGCGTTGAATTCGTTATCCCAAGAACTTTTCCTTTACCCAGATTAAGCAGTGAAGAAAAGAAGGTTGAATTTTTACAGCTTCCAATTACGCGTGTCCAATTTGGTCATTTTATAACAGATCTTTATAATGGTATGAGGTAAAGATTTTTTTATTGCATAATTAAAACAAAGGTTGTATAATGTAGATTATTCTAACACTCTGGTTCTGTTTCCCTGAATAATTACAACCAGAGGCGGCATATAGGGATTATTATGAGGCAAGTTACACTTGAAGAGCTTTTAGAAGCAGGTTGTCATTTTGGTCATCAAGTCACAAGGTCCAATCCAAAGGCCCGTGATTTTATTTTTGAAGCCCGTGACAATATCCACATTATTGATTTGGCCAAAACAAAACAAGGACTTGAAGAAGCCGCCGCCTTTATTAAAGATCTGGCTTCTCAAAATAAGACTCTTATTATTGTTGGGACGAAAAGACAAGCGCAGGGAATTGTCGAAGAAGCGTTTAAGAAGGTTTCAGAAAAGCAAGCTAGTGATGGGCTTTTTTACATTACCAACCGTTGGGTTGGAGGGCTTTTGACTAATTTCTCCGAAGTTTCAAAGAATTTTGAAAAACTTAAGACATTCACGGAAAATCTTAAGGATGAGGAATTAAAGACTAAATACACAAAAAAAGAAATAGGGCAATGGGATAAAGAACGGCAAAAACTGGAGCGCGCTTATGGCGGAGTTTCTTTAATTAAAGGAAAACCGGACGCCCTCTTCATTGTTGATTCTCATTTTGAGGATTTGGCAGTAAGGGAAGCGGCAAAAATGAGCGTTCCAACAGTTGCGATTGTTGACACTAATGCAGACCCCAATGTAATTGATTACCCGATTCCGGCCAACGACGACGCAGTGGGGTCAATTAAACTGATTGTTTCTTATATAATTGAAGCTTGGTTGGAAGGACGAAAGATCGGAATAAAGAATCAGGAATTAAGAATTAAGGAAGAGGAAAAAACAAAGAATATCCAGGAAGCAAAGAAGACAAAAACAGAGAATAAAAAGACTGCAACCACAGAGGCACAGAAACAAAGTGAAACACTGAAAAAACCTGAGACACAGAAAGGTAAAACTGCAACCACTGAAACGCAGAAAAAACGTAAGACACTGAAGACCAAAGATAAAAATGCCGGTAAATAGTATATATAAGTTCAGTGATTTAACAGATCAAGTAATAAAAATTGCAATTGGCATTCACAAAACTCTTGGTCCAGGGTTTGTAGAAAAGATTTACCAAAGAGCGCTGTATCTTGAATTTAAGAATAGTAAATTAAAATTTGCTAGAGAGAAAAAGATTCTTGTAAATTATAAAAATATTAATTTAGGTTACGAGACTGTAGATTTTGATGTTGAGGAAAAAGTCTTGGTTGAAGTTAAAGCGGTTTCAAAGATTAACGAAATTCATCTGGCACAAGTTATGTCTTACTTAAAGTCGTCAGGTCGTACGGTCGGTCTAATCTTGAACTTTGCTAGGCCAGTCTTGGAAATTAAAAGGGTAGTTAATTAATATTCATAATATTATTTCAGTGTTTCATACAAGTTCAGTGATTCAGTGGTTGCAATAAAAGCATATGATTGTAGATATAACATTACTCAAACGATTAAGGAACGAAACACAAGTCTCAATAGCTGATTGTCGGAAGGCTTTAGAAGAGTCAAACGGTGATTATCAAAAGGCTATTATTTGGCTTAAAAAACATGGTATTGAAAAGGCGGAGAAGAAATCCGATAGGGCAACCTCTCAGGGTTTGATAGAAAGCTATATCCATCAAAATGGCCGGATTGGATCTTTGGTTTCGGTTTTGTGTGAGACAGATTTTGTTGCCAAAACTGCAGAGTTTAAAACTTTAGCCCACGAAATCGCTATGCAGGTTGCATCAATGAATCCAAAAGATGTTGAATCATTATTAAAACAGGATTATATTAGAGATGCTTCAAAAACAATAGAGGGATTGGTAAAAGAAACAATCACGAAGTTGGGTGAAAACATCGTAATAAGTAAATTTCAAAGGTTTGAAGTTTAATTTTTTTGTCCTCATTGATTAAATAATTTTTTTCTGGTAATCTAATATTCAGTTTATGGATTCGGTTGTTAACGATACAAGATCGAAAATGATGCGGGTTTTGGAAGTTTTGATGAATGATTTATCAACTATCAGGACCGGACGCGCGACACCTGCTCTAATTGAGAATGTTATAATAAGTGTTTATAATGGTACAACAAAGTTAAAAATTAAAGAGCTTGCTACAATTTCGGCTTCGGACCCGCAAACATTGGTAATTACTCCATTCGATCATTCCGTATTGGCAGATCTTCAAAAGGGAATATTAGAGGCAAATATCAGATTAACACCAACAAACGATGGTAATGTTATTCGTATTTCTATTCCGCTTTTATCACAGGAGCGAAGATTGGAGTTAATACATCTTATGAAACAAAAACTTGAAGGTGGTAAAATAATGGTCAGACAAGTTCGCCATGAAGCGATGAATGAAATAAAAAAACAACTTAGCGATAAGCAGCTTTCACAAGACGATTCTACGCGGCTTGAAAAAGAAGTTCAAAAAACAACAGATGATATAATGTTATCAATAGAAGCAATGGGAGAGAAAAAGGAAGCGGAACTCCTACAGATTTAAGTGGACGGTAGAAGATGGAAATTTGAAGGTGGAAAATAGAGGATAGATTGTTGGATTGAAATTTTTTCTATTTTCTAACTTCTATCTTCAAAAATCTACTTTCGACCTTCTACCATCTATCGTCAAATATTTTTTATGATTTTGACTATTCTTGTCTTTTTAGTAATATTAAGCATTCTCGTGTTAATCCATGAGCTTGGGCATTTTTTGGTGGCAAAGCGTTTAGGCATAAAAGTTGAGGAGTTTGGATTTGGTTTTCCCCCACGCGCATTTAGTTTTAAAAAGGGAGAAACGATGTACTCTATTAATTGGCTGCCAATTGGCGGGTTTGTGAAACTATATGGAGAAGACGAAGCTGGGGGAGGCAAAATTCAAGTGAAAAGTGAAAAGTTAAAAGTTAAAAGTTCCGATTTAGGAAGGGCTTTTTTCGCAAGGCCTGTTGGGCAAAGAGCATTGGTTATTATTGCAGGTGTAGTAATGAATACGCTTTTGGCAATCATGGTTTTTTATGTTTTTCTAATTATTAGCGGTTTTAAAACAGAATTGCCGCTTATTTCGGATCACAAATTTTTTGGAGTTAATCAATCAAACGTAAAAGATGTTGTAATTAATGCTGTTGCTAAAGGGTCTCCGGCAGAAAAAGCAGGAATTAAGATTCCTGCAAAAGTTGTTTCCGTGAATGATATGGAAATTAAAACGGCAAAAGATTTCATAGATATTGTTAATGCAAAAAAAGGAGAACCAATTGGAATTGTTTGGAAGGATTTAAAAACAAATAAGATGGAAAGGGCGATTATGGTACCGCGCATTTCGCCTCCCAAAAACGAAGGCGCATTAGGCGTTTCGTTATTTTCGCTCGAATCGGCAGTCCTTAATTACCAAACTTCAGCCCAGAAAATATTTTCCGGGATTGTGCATCCCGCAAACTTACTTATCTATAATTTTGAAGCTATAGGAACGCTTGTTAAGGTTTCAATTGAAAGAAATTCCATAGAGCCGGTGAGTCAGGGCGTTGCCGGACCGGTTGGAATCGCGTCGATAACTTCAACAATACTCCAAATACAAAATGTAAAAGAGAAAGTTTTGCAGCTTTTGAATTTAATAGGAATTTTGTCTATATCTTTAGCTTTTTTCAATATATTGCCAATTCCGGCCCTTGATGGAGGAAGGTTGTTTTTTGTTTTGATAGAAGCTGTTACAGGTAGGAGAGTTAATCAAAGATTTGAAGCAATGGCGCACACTGTAGGGATGGCGGTTTTGATGGGATTAGTGCTTTTGATAACGCTTCAGGATTTGCAGAAATTATTTTCCGGATTTTTCTCCCCATAAACTTGACTATAGGCGTATTTTGAGTGATAATAATAGAGTGACCCGTTCGACTTCGCTCAGGGTCATAGTGAGTGTAATCGAACTATGAAGATATATGATGTTTCGCTTCCTATCAAAAACGATATGCTTGTCTGGCCGGGTGACCAATCGGTTTCTATAAAACAAAAAACCTCTGTTGCAAATGATGGAGTTAAGTTATCAATGTTTTCCTTTAGCAGTCATACAGGGACCCATGTGGATGCTCCAAATCATTTTGTAAAAAATGGAATTGGCGTTGATAAAATTCCACCCGAGAAATTATTCGGAGAATGCGTAGTTTTGGATCTTACAAAAATTGATCATCAGGAAATTCTTCCCTCAGATCTTAAGAGTACAGAGGTGAAGAAGGGTGCTCGAATTCTTTTTAAGACGGGAAATTACAAATACCTTCGTGGCTCAAAGTTTCCCGATAGTTATATAAGTTTATCGCTTAAGGCAGCAGAGTATCTTGCAAGTAAAGAAGTTTATTTAGTTGGGATTGATTTTTTAGGAATTGAGAAGCAAAAAAACCCGGGGCACCCTGTGCATAAAACTCTTTTGAAAAATGGAATTGTTAATGTGGAGGGTCTGGAATTGTCAAATGTTCCTGCAGGTAAATATACTATCCTTTGTATGCCTCTTAAGGTAGTTGATGCTGACGGTTCACCATCTAGAGTATTTTTGATTAAGGATTAAAAATGAACTCACCTTTTATAATGGTAGTCTTCGGCGCAACAGGAGATCTGATGCGCAACAAACTTCTTCCGGCTCTTTTTTCTCTTTTCAAAAAAAAGCAATTAGGAATAGAATTTTTTGTTATTGGTTTTGCAAGGCGTCCTTTTACCAACGATTCGTTTAGGAAAATGCTTAGGGAATCGATCAAAAATAAAAATTCTGTCTTAGTCAAAAAATTCTTGGATAATTTTTATTACCAGCAGGGCTTGTTTGACGATAAAAAGGGCTACAATCAATTAATTAAAAAACTCAACACATTCGATAATAAATTAGGCGCTTGCATTACCAGATTGTTTTATTTGGCAACTCCGCCTGATAATTATGAAATTATTCTTGATTTCCTGCGTAGCACAAAACTCTCTGAAGGCTGCGGCCAGGGTTCAAGCAAGTGGACAAGGATTATTATAGAAAAACCGTTCGGTAAAGACTTGGACACGGCAAGACTGCTGGATAAAAAATTGGGAAATATCTTTGACGAGAAACAAATATTTAGAGTTGATCATTATTTGGGCAAAGAAACAGTGCAAAATATGGTTGCATTCAGATTCGCAAATAAAGTTTTCGAACCGGTTTGGAACGAAAACTATATTGACCATATTCAGATAACATGGGCAGAAGAAAGAGGAGTAGGAGTACACGGAAAGTTTTTTGACGGAGTCGGTCTTCTTCGGGACGTAGGACAAAATCACTTAATGCAGCTTATCGCGGGAGTCGCCATGGAGGAGCCAAAAAGCTTTACAAAAGAATTCCTTCGCGATGAACGCGCTAAGGTGATTAAAGCAATACGTCCGATTGCTAAGATCGATGTTTCAAAATTTGTCGTTCGCGGCCAATACAACAGCTACATAAAAGAAAAAAATGTTCCGCAACATTCCAATACGGAAACGTTTGTCGCGATGAAATTTTTTATAGATACCCCAAGATTTAAAAACGTTCCGTTTTATGTACGGGCAGGAAAAAACTTGCAAAGAAATGTTGTTGAAATATCTATAGTTTTTGTTCAGTCAAGCAATATCCTGTTTAAGGAGTATGGATTTCCGAAAATTGGCAATGTTCTGACTATCAGGATTCAGCCAGATGAGGGAATTTCAATTAGGATTCTTGCCAAAAAGCCCGGAACAAAGTTAGCGCTAAAAACAGTAAATATGCATTTTACATATCAGGAAGCGTTTCAAACAAAAGGAGCAGACGCGTACGAGAAAATATTGGTAGATATTTTTGCCGGAGATCAAATGCTTTTTAATCGTTCAGATGAACTCTCGAGTTCCTGGGAATTTATTACAAATATTTTAGAAGGCTGGTCTGACCATAAATCTAAAGTTTTAATGTACGCGCCTGGAACATGGGGGCCCAAAGAAGCAAATGATCTAATCGAAAAAGACGGCCGAAAATGGCTTTAATATTTCAAACTCCAGTACTACATAGTGGTGGAGTATAGACAACTCATGAAAAGAATCTATACACAGCGAACTAGGCGGATTGAAAAACTCACTAAGGCAGAATAAGAGTCTTTAGTATTTGATTTGGTTCATGCGCTAGTCCAAACCCAGACTATAGGCGAAGCAGCACTTTTTGTCCAAGATCTGTTAACAAAATCAGAAATGAAAATGCTGGGTAAGCGACTACGCATAGCAAAACTTTTGCTTTCTGGGATGACATACAAGGAAATTCAAAACAATTTACACTCTAGCCATACGACGGTTGCAAAAATTGCAGCATGGCTTGCAGAAAGAGGTGATGGATTTAGAAAGATCATCGAAAAGCTACCAAAGGAGAAGCACGAAGAGAGGTGGTTCGAAAGATCGGAATGGGATAGTTTTAAGAGACGATATTCCCTATACTTCTGGCCCGAATTGCTTCTGGAAGAAATAGTTAAAAACGCAAATCAAAGACAAAAGGATAGAATAAAAAGCGTTTTGGAAAGACTAGAGGAAAAAAGTGTGCTTCATAAAAACATAGAAAAACTTTTGCATTATTCCAAAGTATAGCGCTACATAGTAATATACTTTAAACGAATTTATTGTATTAGCGGTGATTTATGTTTTATGTAATTTTCTGTTAATATAATATAAAGAGTTATGAAGATTGGATTTATAGGACTTGGGAAAATGGGCAGCAGGATTGTTCAGAAACTTCTTAGAGAAGGACATGAAGTTGTGGCGTGGAATAGGTCGGATCATAAATTAAAAAATGTAGAAACTCTTGAAGAGTTAATAAGAAGTTTAGAAAAACCGAGGATAGTCTGGACAATGGTGACGGCAGGGGAGGCGACGCAGAATATTTTGGATGAATTATCTAAGTTTGTAGAAAAGGACGACATCATTATTGATGGGGGGAATTCACGCTTCAAAGATACGGAGAAAAGATTCAAAGACTTTAAGACTAAAGGAATTAAATTTTTAGGGATCGGGGTAAGCGGTGGAATTATTGCTTTTGAAAACGGATACCCACTGATGGTAGGAGGAGATAAACGCGGATATGATTATATTGCTCCAGTTCTTGACAGTTTGAGTAGTCCCAACGGGGGACATGAATATTTTGGAGAAGGCGGAGCCGGGCATTTTGTTAAGATGATTCATAACGGAATTGAGTATGGAATTATGCAAAGTCTTGGGGAGGGATTTGGGATATTAGAAAAAGCAGAATATAATTTTGATTTAGTTAAAGTGGCGAAACTGTGGCAAAAGGGAACACTTGTTTCCGGATTTATGTTGGATCGTGTTGTCGAAGTTCTTTCCAACCCCTCAATACTATCTAGTATTGATGGCTATATTGAAGAGTCAGGAGAAGCAAAATGGACTGTTGATCAGGCAAAAGAAGAGGGGGTCCCCATTGATGTAATTGAAAAGTCATTGGAGTTTAGAAGAAAATCGCAAAAATATAAAGATGTGCAAAATTCTTTCGCGGCAAAAATGATATCAGGTCTTCGCAACGCCTTCGGCGGCCACGAGTTTAAAAAAAAATAGAAAATACAAATTAAGACACGAAATTCTTAGAAGGAACTTTGGTTTTCTGATAGATAATCTTGATAGTTGGTTGTTGCAATTTGAAAAAGACCTCGTCAAAAGTTACCTTATCTTCACGTTCAAGAAGCTCACTAGGATTTTGAGTTTCTTTAATTAATTCTCCATTTTCATCTGTTCGGAATATGGTTATATTTGATTTATTTGTAGTTATCTTGGATAAAAATTGGTCAGCTTGTTCTGGAGATAGGGCAATTTTAAGTATTGTGGGCAAGGTTACATGTTCAATTCGTGCCATGAAAAGGATTATATATCAAGTTTTTAAAATATGCTATACTCAGTTTAACAAGCTATGGCGGCGTTTGAAGATTTTCAGTCCTTGGATATTCGGATTGGAAAAATAATAGAAGTTGAAGATTTTCCGGAAGTGCGAAAACCGCTCTATAAAATTACTGCTGATTTTGGAAAAGAAATTGGCATAAAACATTCTGCGGTTGGCGCGACACATTATTACAAAAAAGAGCAACTGCAAGATAAGTTAATACTAGGACTTGTAAATATGCCGTTAAAAAACATCGGTCCATTTACTTCGGAATTTCTCACCTTGGGAGTTTCGGACGAGGAAGGAAAGTGCATTTTGGTAGTTCCCGACAAAAATGCTTTTCTTGGCGCAAAACTTTATTAATTGATAGGTTAGGATCTTGTCAATTCTTGCAAAGCCTCAATACAACCCTTATACTATCTTCATGAGATATTCAAAGCTATTAGGTAAAACCAGAAAAGAGGCTCCAAAAGACGAAGTTTCTGTTAATGCAAAACTTCTTTTTAGAGGCGGATTTATTGATAAATTAATGGCAGGCTCGTATACGCTTCTTCATTTAGGCCGAAGAGTTGAACAAAAAATTGAGCAAATCATAAGAGAAGAAATGAATGAAACAGGAGCAGAAGAAATCTTAATGCCCCTTCTTCACCCAAAAGAAATCTGGAGTGAGACAGGAAGATGGGACAAAGCTGATAAGGTTATGTACAAGCTAAAAAAGGGTGAAAAAGAATATGCGTTATCATTTACTCATGAAGAGATATTCTTAGATCTGGTTAGGAAACATATTTTAACGTACAGAGATTTACCCGTTAAAGGATATCATTTTTCTACAAAATTCAGAGACGAGCTTCGAGCCAAGTCTGGTATACTTCGTGGCCGGGAATTTCTCATGAAGGATCTTTATTCAGTTCATACCAGCTCAAAGGACTTAGATAAATATTACGAAGAAGTTAAAAAAGTATACCTTAAGATTTTTGATCGTCTGGGATTGAAAGCTATTGTAACGGAGGCAGATGGAGGAGTATTTACCGACAGAGTAACTCATGAATTTCAGGTTTTGTCTGATGTAGGTGAAGACGAAATAATATATTGTCCGGGCGGAGATTTTTCTCAGAATTCTGAGATTTGTAAGGTGAAGGAAGGAAAACAGTGTGATCTTGGTCATGGCCCTTTAAAAAAAGCACGTGCAATTGAGGTTGGTAATATCTTTAGTTACGGAACCGATTATTCTGAAAAGATGAATGTTGTTTATACAGACAACTCTGGAAAAAAGCAGCACGTTTGGTTTGGGGCTTATGGTATTGGGGTAACGAGGTTAATAGGAGTTTTAGTTGAAGTATTCCATGATGAAAAAGGGATTGTGTGGCCATCTCAAGTGGCTCCTTATAATTGCCACTTGATAACAATTAACAAACAACAATTGACAAAAAACAAAATGGATGATGTTTATAACAAATTAGTAAAAGCGGGGGTTGAGGTTTTGTATGATGATAGAGAAGATGTGTCGGTCGGACAGAAATTCGCGGATGCGGATTTAATTGGCATTCCAGTCAGACTGGTCGTAAGTGAAAAGACCGCAGGGAAAGTTGAGTGGAAAAATAGGATTGATTCAAAAACAGAACTTTTAGGAATAGAGGAAGTTGTAAAAAGGCTGAAGAGGAGCGAGGCAGCATGAAAATTATTGTTACACATTCGTCTCCGGATATGGATGCGATTACATCGGTCTGGCTTATCAGGAAATTTTTGCAGGGATGGGAAAACGCGACTGTAAAGTTCGTTCCTGCCGGGGAACGTTTAGCTCGGGGTCCTGTCGCTCCTTCGTCTCGCATCCCAAGTCCCTCGGTCGCAGGCTCCCTGCGGGCACTCGATGGGACGCCCTCCAGTCGCGCCACCCCTCGCTCGGATGCTATTGAAGGAATCGGCGAGGATGAAGTTATTCATGTTGATACAGGTTTAGGTCCTCTGGATCATCATCAGACCGAATCGGATGAAGTGTGCGGAGCAAGTTTGACATGGGATTTTGTCAAAAGTCAAAAGTCAAAAGTCAAAAGTCAAAAGTCGGAAAAAGAAATAGATAAAGAAAATGCGATTGATAGAATGGTGAGGGTTGTTGTGGATACGGATCATTTTAAAGAAGTTTTTTGGCCAAATCCAACAGCTGATCATTATGAGTTTTCTGTTGGTGCTGCCCTGGATGGCTTAAAACTTGCTAAGCCCAATCAAGATCAGTATTATGTGGATTTCATAAGTGAATGTTTGGATGCTATACTTCATGAATTTGAAAATAGAATTTGGGCTGAGAAAGAAATCGCCACAAACGGGCAAAAGTTTGAGACACGGTTTGGGAAAGGCATTGGATTTGAAACCATTAATGATTCTGTTATAAAGCTCGCGCAGAAAATGGGGTATGTGATTGTGGTTAGAAAAGATCCGAGAAAGGGATATGTGAGAATAAAAGCAATGCCAAATAAAGTTCAAAGTTCAAAGTTAAAAGTTAAAAGTTCCGATATTGATCTTACTCTTGCGTATGAGAAACTGAGCAAAATGGATCCGGAAGCAACATGGTTTTTGCACATAGGTAAAAAAATGCTTTTGAATGGATCGGTTAAAAACCCAAAAATGCGCCCAACAACACTTTCTTTGGAAAAAATAATAGATGTTTTAAAGAAAGTGTAAAATTAACCTAATTGATCTAATTAACCTAATTTCTAAACAATGACTAAAGTACCAATTATTAAAATTTAGACATTGGAATTTGGGATTTGATTAGGTCAATTAGGAATTAGAGTAATTAGAAATTTTATGGACTGTGTTTTTTGTAAAATCAGGGACAAGATAATTCCCAAAGAATTTACATATGAGGATGAGGATATTATGGTTTTTCCGGACATTCGTCCTGTCGCGCCTCTTCATCTATTGATTGTGCCCAAAAAACATATTGTTGACTTTTTCGATATTAAAAATGCGGCGCTTTGGGATAAATTAAGAATAGTTATTCAAAATATGATAAAAGAGCAAAAAATCCAGGATAAAGGATATAGAACAGTTGTCAACGGCGGCGGCGCGCAGATCATAAACCACCTACACATCCACCTGATGGGCAAAATCGGTCAGAAATTAAAGATGTAAAAGTAATTCCTATATCTTTCTTCTTTTCTCTTTTTGTACTATAATAGGGACGGTCAATAATAGAGGAATTTGTCCGCCAATTCTTGCTTCTCGCCTTACCTACTATTCGTAGCGCGGCTCGAAGAGCGAATATGGGCGGATTCAAGAAACTCTAAAACTTCCCGACAAGTCGGGATCGTTAAGAGTTTCTAGAAGTAGGTGATATTTATGGTGGTAGTTAAAAAAAGTCCTGGAGAGAGTGATGAGTCGCTTATTCGTAAGTTTTCAAGAATGGTTATAACTGAAGGTATATTGGCAGAGGCAAAAAGACGCGGGTATCATCTTAAGCCATCTTTGGCCAGAAAGCAAAAGAAGGAGGAGAATAGGCGTCTTAGGAAAGCATATGGGTAACATACTAACTCCAATTTTTGTTGAAAGCAGATATAAGATTAATAAG
>MFNZ01000054.1:0-382 GCA_001782195.1 Candidatus Levybacteria bacterium RIFCSPHIGHO2_02_FULL_37_13 | reverse complement strand
TGACCTAAGTGCTCTAATTAACCTAATTTCTAAATAAATCCCAAGGAACAAAATCCCAATTAGGTCAATTAGAAATTAGGAATTAGAAATTTTCATGATATGGTTTTTTATCGTAAATATCGTCCTCAGACAATAGAAGAGTTAGATAGCAAAGCCGTTCGCGATGCGTTAACTGCAGTTCTTTCCGGCAAAAATATCTCTCATGCTTTTCTTTTTACAGGTCCGAAAGGACTTGGAAAAACATCAACTGCAAGAATCGTAGCAAAAGCCGTGAATTGTGAGCGTCTAGTTAATCAGCGTCTAGCGTCTAGTTCAAAAGAAAAAAAACTGAACGCTGATGGCTATACGCTAGACGCTAGTGTTGAGCCGTGTAATAAATGTT
>MFNZ01000053.1 GCA_001782195.1 Candidatus Levybacteria bacterium RIFCSPHIGHO2_02_FULL_37_13 | reverse complement strand
ATGGCCTTCTATTATAATGACTGTGTCTTTAATTAGCAGGCTTCTGTGTTGATCAAATATTTTTGGAAAAACGACGCATTCAATGGAAAGTCCTTTTTCATTACCAATAACCAAAAATGCCATTTCGTTATTGTTTTTCTTTGTAAATATTTTTCTGGCGGATTCAATGATTCCTCCGACTTTTACTTTTGTGCCCTCTTTTTCTTCTTCCAAAAGCTCAATCTCATGAGAAATAATAGATTTAAGATAAATTAGATTACTTAGCTGAGGATGGGATGTCAGATATAGCCCGAGAAATTCTTTCTCGAAAGCAAGCTTTTCAGTTGAAGTAAAGTCAGAAACACTATTGGAGGACGATTTTACAGTTGAAGTTGTAGGTTCCGATTTTCCAAAAAGGCTTGTTTGGCCTGCATCATTTTGTTTTTTTTGTTTGTGAATAATGGCAACTATTTCGGGGAAAGAGATTAAAAGATGTGCCCTATTGCCGAATATATCCATAGCGCCTGCTTTGATAAGGCTTTCTAATGTTTTTTTATTTACCGGTCCCAAATCAACTCTGGAACAAAAATCATCCAAGCTTTTGAATTCTCCTTTGGATCTTCCGTCAAGAATGCTTTTAATCGCAGCAGACCCGACATTTTTAATTGCGGTAAGCCCAAACCTAATCTTAGTTTTGTTTTCTATTGCAAAATCACTTTGAGATTTGTTGATATCCGGCGGAAGAACATCAACTTTTAGTCTTTTGCACTCGGAGACAGCCTGAGCAATTTTTTCGTTTTTAACAGGTCCTGTTGTTCCGCGGGATTCCGCAGTAAGTAAGGCTGTCATAAATTCCACGGGATAATGGGCTTTAAGATAAGCTGTTCTGAAGGCAATTGTTGCGTATCCTGCGGCGTGGGCTTTGTTAAACCCATAACCGGCAAAAGGTTCAAAAAGAATCCAGATTGATTCTGCTTTTTCTTTTTTCATTCCGTTGGCAACACAACCTTCTACGAATTTATCGTGCTGTTTTTTCATTTCCGATTGGATTTTTTTGCCGATTGCTTTTCTAAGCTTATCCGCTTCAAGCCAGGAATACCCTGCAACTTCTATTGCAGTTAACAAAACATCGTCTTGGAATGTTATAACTCCATACGATTCTTTCAAAATTTCTTTAAGGCGGAGGTCAGGATACTTTATTACAGAGGGATTATGTTTTCTTCTTATGAACTCAGGAATATTCGCCATAGGTCCCGGTCTGTACAAAGCAACCATTGCCTGCAAGTCAAAAATAGAAGTTGGCCGAAGGTCTTTAATATAGCGTCTCATTCCGGAAGACTCAAGCTGAAAGATCCCTGTTGTTTCTCCGGATGAAAGAAGATCGTAGGTTTTTTTGTCATCATATGGAACATTGGAAAGATCTATTGTTTTTCCCTGATTCACTTTTATAAAATGAAGCGCTTCTTGAATAATAGTCAGATTCCTAAGACCAAGGAAATCAATCTTAAGAAGTCCTACGCCATCTTCCCCAACTGTATACATATCATATTGAGTTATTATTTTTTCGCCGTTAGTTTCTTTTTGAAGAGGTGTATAATCTGTTAAGGGTTTGTCAGCGATTACAACGCCTGCCGCGTGCATGGACGCATGTCTTGCAACGCCTTCCAGTTTTTTTGCCAGATCAAGCAAATTTCTTGTTTCGGTTTCCGTCTGATACGCTATATTTAATTCCTGGCTTTGTTGCAAGGCAAGATCAATTGTCATTGCATGGCCCTGCCAGCCCATTGGTATCATTTTCGATATTCTATCAGGGCCTGAATACGGCATTCCCATGGCACGTCCGGTGTCCCTAACAGACCCTCTTGCTTCCATTGTTCCAAACGTAATAATTTGTGCAACCTTGTCCCGCCCATATTTTTCTGTAACGTATTCAATAACCTCGTCTCTTCTGTTATCCGCAAAATCCAAATCTATATCGGGAGGGGAGGGGCGCATGGGATTCAGAAATCGTTCGAATGGAAGTTTAAAAAACAACGGATCAACGTCTGAAATCTCAAGAGCGTACGAAACAATAGATCCCGCGTTTGATCCTCTTCCCGGACCAACAGTTATTCCATGGGATTTTGCCCATTCAACGAAATCCGCAACTATAAGGATGTACGTTTCATATCCTTTTTTGAGAATTACCGACAGCTCGTATTCTGCGCGTTTTTTTATTTCTTCTGTTACTTCCTTGTATCTTTTTTTAAGGCCAATTTCAACTTTTTCCTTAATGTAATCTGCCGGGGTTTTACCTCCCGGAACATCAAAAACAGGCATAATCCATTTTCCAAGCGTAATATCCACATTGCACATATCAGCTATTTTTACAGTATTTTGAATAGCTTCAGGAGTCTGGATAAAAAGTCCTTTCATTTCTTCCTGACTCTTCATATAAAAATCCGGAGATCCTATCATTGACAGTTTTCTGTCTTTTGTGTCAATAGTTGTTTGGGTTTGGATACATAAAAGAATTTCTTGAGCGCGAGCATCCTCTTGGTTAATATAATGATTATCGTTTGTCGCAACAAGAGGAATTCCAATTTTTTGTGAGAGAGCAATTAATTTTTTATTTAAAGAATCCTGGTCTTTAACGTTAAGATGTTTTTGGAGCTCCAGATAAAAATTTTCTTTTCCAAAAATTTGAGAAAGGTTTTCTGCTCTTTTTTTTGCTGTCTCTTCCTGATTTTGCAAAAGAGGTTCTGATATATATCCATTCAGGCAAGCGCTCAAGCATATCAATCCCTCATGATATTCCTTCAAAAGCTCTATGTCGGTTCTTGGGCGATAATAGTAGCCTTCGAGGTTTGCAATTGAAATTATTTTCATAAGGTTCTTATATCCGGTGTTATTTTTTGCCAGAAGTATTAGATGATTTGAGTCGGTGTCAATTCCTGCTTCTTTATCGTGACGGGACCTTCGGCTTACGTAAATTTCACAACCGATGATTGGTTTTATTCCTTCTTCAAGGCATTTTTTGTAAAATTTAATTGCGCCATACATGTTACCGTGGTCTGTAATCGCTATAGCTTTCATCCCCAGGTCTTTTGCTCTTCTTACCATTGGATCTATCTTTGAAAGCCCATCAAGAAGCGAAAATTCACTATGATTATGAAGATGTACGAAGTTAGACATATCTTTCCTCTGTCATGCTGAATTTATTTCAGCATCTAATAAGGGTTGTTTCTATCTTAATGAGTGTTGATAAATTTTTCAATAGCTTTTTTCAATTGATCAGTATCTAGAGGCTGTTTAAAAGTTTGCTTAACCTGACCAATTAAAAATCCAATAACCTGAATTTTACCGTTTTTATAATCTGAAACCGCTTTAGGATTTTTTTCTAAAATTTCTTTAACTATTTTTTTTAATTCGTTTTCATCTATAGCAGTAGTTTGAGTTGATGTTAAAATGCTTTGAATAAGATGGCCGGGAAGTACATTCTTAATGTTAATTTTTTTGTTTATTAACATATTTGCGATCTGTTTTGGGTTAATATCGTGAGCTTTACCTACTTTTACTGCTTCTTCAAAATAATCGGCAGTTTCTTTATCTTTTGTTAGGATATCGCTGTCGTAGATTGATAAGGAAAGTTCATTTTTAAATCTGTTAGACTTTGCATCCGGTAATTCCGGTATTTGAGATTTGAGATTTGAGATTTGAGATTCCACCCATCGAATGGGTGGTATGTCTGCTTCCGGAAAGTACCTGTAATCCATTGATTCTTCTTTAATTCTTTGGGAAACAGTTCTATTTTTTACCTCATCCCATCCTCTTGTTTCCTGAATAGGAGTTTTTCCGGATTCTAAAATTTCTTTTTGTCTTTCTGTCTCATACGCAATAGCTTTTTCAACGAATCTAAAAGAATTAATATTTTTCACTTCAACTTTATATATTGGTAGTATTTGTTTATTGGTAGTATTTGTAGTATTACTTTCCCGAAGGGAAATGTTGGGTTCCAGTCTCATTCCCCCCTTTTCCATATCCGCGTCCGAAACTCCAAGATATCGGACAATTTGTTGCAGTTTTTTAAGATATTCGACAACCTCAATTGCTGATTCAAAGTCCGGTTCTGTTACGATTTCAACTAAGGGCACTCCTGATCTATTAAAATCAATTAACGTTGAGTCACCCTGATGCAATAATTTCCCAGTGTCTTCTTCCATATGTACTCGTGTTATTCCAATCTTTTTTTCTTTTGAAAGCTCAATAAAACCTTTCTGGCAAAATGGTTGATCGTACTGAGAAATCTGATATCCCTTGGGCAAATCAGGGTAAAAATAGTTTTTTCTATCGAATTTAGAGAAAAGAGGAATATTACAATTAAGTGCGAGCCCAATCATAACGCACCATTCTATTGCTTTTTTATTTGGAACAGGTAAGGCTCCTGGAAGTCCCAAACAAACAGGACAAGTATGAGTGTTAGGTTTTTTTCCAAAATAATCAGCAGAGCATCCACAAAACATTTTAGATTTGGTTTTTAACTCAACATGCACTTCTAAGCCGATGACTGGTTTATAAATCATATTTTTGTCCTTGTCATGCTGAATTTATTTCAGCATCTCATATCCTCAACAAACAGATTCTGAAACAAGTTCAGAATGACAGCTATAGAGTAGGTTTTCTTTTGTGCCATTCTGTCGCTTGTTCATATGCGCTGCCGATTTGGAATAAGAGACTTTCGGAAAATTGCGGGCCGAGAATTTGCATGCCAATTGGTAGACCATCAGAAAAACCCATAGGAACAGAGATTCCCGGGATCCCCGCGAGGTTTGCAGTAACAGTAAAAATATCTGATAAATACATTTTCAAAGGATCATTTATTTTTTCTCCCAATTTCCATGGAGGAGTAGGGGAGACTGGTGCGAAAATTGCGTCTACCTTCTTAAAGACAGTATCGAAATCTTTTATGATAAGGGTACGTACCTTCATTGCTTTTTTGTAGTAAGCATCGTAATAGCCAGCTGATAAGGTATAGGTTCCAAGCATTATTCTTCGTTTTGCTTCACCCCCAAAATTTTCTCTTCCCGATCCAAATCTAATTCCATCATATCTAGCAAGGTTTGAAGATACTTCCGCTGGTTGAATTATGTAATATGCAGCAATTCCATATTCAGTGTGCGGCAAACTAATCTCTTCCATAATTGCCCCTAATTCTTCCAAATCTTTTAAAGCTTCTTCAAATTTAGTTTGCACATGCTTATCCAGTCCCTTTGTAACATATTCTTTTGGAACACCGATTTTAATACCCTTAATCCCTTTATTTAAATTTTTAGTATAGTTTTGAACGTCAACCCCAGGGGTCGTCGCGTCAAAATCATCTTTTTTTGCTGTAACATTAAGAAGTATTGCAGAATCTTCAACTGTTCTTGTAAAGTGCCCTATTGAATCCAAAGAAGATACCATAGCCAATACTCCATTTCTACTAACTCTTCCATAAGTTGGTTTTAGTCCGACTAAATTGCAAAAACTAGCAGGAAGAC
>MFNZ01000052.1 GCA_001782195.1 Candidatus Levybacteria bacterium RIFCSPHIGHO2_02_FULL_37_13 | reverse complement strand
CGCATCCGAATCAGATCCAGCCGCATTTGACCCTGTTGCCTCCTCTGTCTTTTGTCCTCCGTCTTCTGTTTTCTGACCTTGATACATGGCCTGCCCTACTTTTTGTAGGCTATCTGACAAATCTTTTGTCTTTGCCTCCAAATCCTCCTTAGTTCCAGTTTCAAGAATTGCCTTAAGAGCTGAAATCTTGTCTTCAACTTCTTTCTTCACTTCCGCATTTACTTTATCTCCCGCATCTTTTAAGGATTTCTCCGCTGTAAAAATAAGAGAATCCGCGGCATTACGAGTCTCAATTTTTTCTTTTTTCTCCTGATCTTCTTTCGCATGCATCTCCGCATCTTTAGTCATTTTCTCAACCTCGTCTTTTGTGAGTCCTGTTGAGCCGGTAATTTTAATACTTTGCACTTTACCAGAAGCTTTATCCTGGGCTTTTACATTGAGAATTCCGCTGGCGTCAATATCAAAAGTAACTTCAACCTGAGGAACACCGCGGGGCGCCGGCGGGATACCGTCTAATATAAAACGGCCAAGAGATTTATTATCGCTTGCCATCGGACGCTCCCCTTGCAAAACATTTATCTCAACCTGCGTTTGATTATCTGCTGCTGTTGAAAACACCTGTGATTTTGAAGTAGGTATAGTTGTGTTTTTTGAAATAAGAGGCGTTGAAACTCCACCCAATGTTTCTATGCCAAGAGTTAAAGGCGTTACATCCAAAAGTAAGACATCTTTTACCTCTCCGCCTAATACCCCTCCCTGAACCGCTGCTCCTACAGCAACTACTTCATCAGGGTTAACAGATTTATTTGGTTCTTTGCCAAAGAATTTAGTAACTAGCTCTATAATCTTTGGCATTCTGGTCATTCCTCCCACCAAAACTACTTCATCAATATCTGATACTTTTATTTTTGCGTCTTTTAATGCCTGCTCAACAGGACCTAAGGTTTTTTGGACAAGATTATCTATTAGCTCTTCAAGCTTAGAGCGACTTAGCGACATGGTTATATGCAAAGGTCCTTCTTTGCCTTGCGTAATGAATGGCTGATTGATTTGGGCTTCCTGCGAGCTTGATAATTCAATTTTTGCTTTTTCCGCAGATTCCCTGAGTCTTTGTAGAGCTTGAGGATCTTTTTTCAAATCAACTCCATGTTCTTTTTTAAATTCTTCTGCAATGTAGTTAATAATTACTTGATCAAAATCATCTCCTCCTAAATGTGTGTCTCCGTTTGTTGACTTAACTTCGTATACTCCTTCACCCAACTCAAGAATTGATATATCAAAAGTTCCGCCTCCCAAATCATAAATAGCGATTGTGTGAGCGTTTTTCTTATCAAGTCCGTAGGCTAAAGCTGCTGCTGTTGGTTCATTTATAATACGTAAAACTTCAAGTCCTGCAATTTCTCCCGCTTGTTTTGTGGCTTGCCTTTGTGAGTCGTCAAAGTACGCAGGAACTGTAATAACCGCTTGTGTAACTTTTCCGCCCAGGTAGCTTTCGGCGTCACTTTTGATTTTTTGCAAAATTTGAGCGGAAACTTCCTGAGGAGTAAGAGTCCGACCCTCAACTTCAACAACAGCCATTCCATCGCGGCCGCTTTTGATTGTATATGGCAGCCATTTCATGTCAAACTGAACAGATGAATCGCTGAATTTTCGTCCCATTAATCTCTTTATTGAAAAGATTGTGCGTTTTGGTTTAAGGACAAGCTGGCGTTTTGCCACATCTCCAACAACATGAGAAATCGGATCCACAACCGATGGAATAACATTACGTCCTTCTGCAGAATGGATTACTTTAGGACTTCCGCCCTCCATTACTGCAACGCATGAATTTGTTGTACCTAAATCAATACCAATTATTTTTCCCATATATTTTTATTTACCTACTTTTACCTGAGCTACTCTTAATATTTTATCGTATAACATATACCCTGCTCTTATTTCCTCAATTACCTTTCCTTCTTCTCCCTCTGTTGTTGTTATACATTCCATAAGCATTGGGTCAAAATTCTTATCCTTAGTTTCGATTTTTTCTACCCCCTCTTGTTTAAGAACATTTAGAAACATCTGCAAACTTACAGTTAAACTCTGGTCTTTACTGTGTATTGCTGCTAACATTAGTGTATCTAAAACCGGCATAAGACGCAAGAGTAAATCTTTATTTGCTTTAATAATCCACTCTCTTCTTTCGTCCGCTACTCTTTTCTCAAGGTTCTGATAATCTGCCAAAACTCTTTTATACTTATTCTCAAACTCCTCAGCTTTTTTCTTTAATTCTTCCATTGCAACCACTGAGTCACTGAATTTGCCTGAGGCACTGAATTTCTGTGTTTCATTTATTTTCTGTGCTTCTGTGGCTGCACTCTTCTTATTTGTATCACTCTTATCCATCGTTAATTTTTAATTTTTCACTTTTAATTTTTAATTTCGCCAGCAGGCGAACTACCATCCTTTAGCAACTTCTTCTATTAAATTACCAAAATACCTGACTGTCGGAATAATATATGTGTAATTAAGCCTTGCCGGGCCCAAAACACCAATTTCACCGGACATATGCATAGATGTTTCGTAACGCGTAAAAACAAATCCGTAAGGGCCTTGTAATTTTGGACCCAAATCTTCTCCGAAAAGTATATGGACATCCTCTTCGCCTAATGTGCTTGCGAAAATATCTTTAAAATAATCAAACTCATCAATTGCAGAAAGAAGATTTTTGGTTACATCTATATCAAAAAATTCAGGCATTTCTAAAATATTTGCATATCCCGAACAATAAGTATCTCCATCTTTAGTTACAGCAAGCGCCAATGCCTTGGTTTTATCTGCCAAAGATTTTGTCATCTCTTTTAAGAAACGCTGTTCCTGTTCCCGAAGATTCCATACCTTCTCTTTTACCGCAACTTCTTCGGCAATAGATGGCTGTTTTTCACGCATTAGTTGTTTTACGTAAAATTTAAGCCCGGCAGGAGTTGGAATACGACCTGCGGAAGCGTGGGGTTTTTTTATATAACCAAGATCCGTTAATTTGACCATCTCATTTCTAATAGTTGCCGGAGAAGCGCTTAAGTTGTGCTTTTTTTCCAATGTTTCAGAGCCAACAGGCTCCGCAGTCTCTATATATTCTTCTATGAGGTTTTTTAATATCTCAACTTGTCTTTGAGTTAAATCATGCATAGTATTTCGTAATGTCATCCTGAGTGACAACGAAGGATCTCATTGAGATTCTTCACTTCGTTCAGAAAGACATCGTTAGTGGTTAGCACTAATATATCACGACTGCTAAGTTAATGTCAAGGGGCAAGTAGAGCTTCGCTCACTTCGCCCCGCGAATCCCGTACACGCGCCCTTGCATTGCTGTGACGTAGACCTCGGGAGCAAGTAAGCGATGTAGCGGGATCAAGGGGTCAATAATAATAAATATGCTAAACTTAAAATGTGAGACAAAAGAAAAGGACATTCTTGCTTTTGATTTTTAGCATAGTAATTATTGCCGGTCTTTCCTATTTGATTATAAACTTCGACCCAACATACAAACTTACAACTTACGGCTTACAATTTACAATTCTTCCGATCTTCTTTATTCTTGTCTTCCTATCTACTCTTACCTTCTCCGCTTACCTGCTAAACAATTCGCGAAGAGGTTTATTTGTTGCATTATTTATAACATCTTATCTTCTTCTTCGTCTTTTCCACCTTACTCACCTATTTTTCCTTTTTCTTTTGATCGCTCTTTTTTTCGTACTTGAGCTTTTATTTCGCAATCGTAAATAACTTCTGTTATAATTTCCCCATGTCTAAATTCTATATTACAAATGCTATTCCTTATGTAAATGCAAAGCCTCACATTGGTCATGCATTGGAGTTCGTACAGTCTGATGTCATTGCCCGATATCATAAACTTCTTGGAGACGAAACCCTACTTCTGTGCGGAGGCGATGAAAATGCTCTTAAGAATGTTCAGGCCGCGGAAAAGGCTAAAAGGCCAATTCAGGAATTTATTGACGAAAATACCGAAAGCTTTTATACACTTTCAAAAAAATTAAATGTCCAGTTTGACGTTTGGCAGAAAGGAAGCGATGCAAAGCATCATTCTTCCTCCCAAAAATTGTGGAAACTCTGCGATAAAAACGGAGATATTTACAAGAAAAAGTACAAAGGTCTCTATTGTGTTGGATGCGAGCTCTTTTATGCAGAATCCGAGCTTGACAAAAATGGAGAGTGTCTCGAGCATCCCGGTAAAAGACTAGAACTTGTTGAAGAAGAAAACTATTTTTTCAAACTTTCAAAATACCAATCCCAACTTGAAAAAATATTAAGTTCGGGGGAACTAGAAATTGTTCCAACTTTTAGAAAAAATGAAATGCTTGAGTTTCTCAAACGCGGGCTTTTGGATATTAGTATTTCAAGGTCTAACGAACGGGCAAAAAACTGGGGAGTAGATGTTCCAGATGATCCGAGTCAGAAAATGTATGTTTGGTTTGACGCGCTGAATATTTATCAAAGCGGAATAGGATTTGGGGCGGACGAGAAGCAATATAACAAATGGTGGCCTGCTGATCTTCATGTAGTAGGAAAGGGAATTCTCAAATTTCATGCAATTTACTGGCCGGCGTTTTTACTTTCGGCTGGATTGAAACTTCCTAAAAAAATATTCGTACATGAATATATAACTGTAAATAATCAAAAAATGTCAAAAACAATTGGAAACGTAATCGACCCAATCCCGTTGATAGAAAAATATGGAGCAGATGCTCTAAGGTATTACTTCTTGGCCAAAATCTCCCCTTTTTCCGATGGCGATTTTACTGAAGATAAACTCAAACAAACCTACAACTCCGATTTGGCAAATGGTTTGGGAAATCTAGTTGCCCGCGTTGCAAAATTATGTGAAAAAAACAGCGTGAACATTGAAAGAGCAAGAAGAAAACATATTAATGGATTATTAGAAGATATTAAGACTCCCTTAGAACAGTTTAAGTTTAACGAGGCTCTTGATTTAATTTGGGGAAATATTAAAGGTTTAGACCAGTATATTAATAGAGAACGTCCATGGCAAAAAGATCTTAGTCAATCAAATCAGGTGCTTAGCAACATTATTATCGGAACCGAAAGCTTAATTTCCTTAACAGATATTGTTGAAACTTTACGTATATTTCTTCCAGAAACTGCAGAAAAAATCGAAAGTCAATTCAAAGGCCCAAAAATCACCTCCCAAAAACCTCTGTTCCCAAGAATGTAGATTATTTTTTATTAGAGGTTAACTCTATTCTTCTTAATCTATAATCAAAATCAATTTTGTAGTTATTGAAAAATCCTTGTTGTCCTAATATTCCATATCCATTATCTGATATGTCGTTGGAGAATACTACCGGAGTATTTACGAAGTTTCCTTCAACGCCCAGATCAATTGAAGTAAAATAACCAATACCTCCCCCTTTAATTCCACTAAAATTTACCGGGTTTTTAAGTTTTGATAAATCTATTTTGAGAATTTTGGCTATATCCGCGTGAAATATATTAAAATCCGCTCCCGAATCTATCAACGCCAAATAGTTGAACTCAATTTTGTTGAACTTAAGTGTGACTCTTACTATTGGACGGTACCATAAACCAGCCTGAACGTATTTAAACGCATACTTCATTTAACAAACCCGAAGTAAGGAAGATTTTTTTGTGGCACTTTGAATAATGTTGGCTTTTGATATCCTTTTTTTAAAGCTTTTTTATATACCTTATCGACATTTTTATCCGAACTAATCACTTTTTTAAGCGTTTCGTCCAGAGCAACCCAAAGTCCTTTGTATTTTGTAAATATAGCTGTTAAATTTGTATTAACTTTCATGTTGTTTTTATTATAGCATACTATGCGATCTTGGCAAAAATCACGTCCCAAAAACCATTATTTCCAAGAATATACTCAAACTTTAAGCTTTAATTTCGGGCGTTTAATAACGAAAGGAAGATTGAATGGCTCGTTCTATAATTGTACTATTTTGCCTAAGGCTATTAAAAGCATTCTGCTGTTCTATTGATGGCATATCAATGGTATAAATTTCTATAGATTCAGGAAGAATATCTGCTGTTACTAATTCAAGAAGAAGTTCGTCATTCTTATTTTTCTCCTTATACCTTCTTAACGCTTCATCTTTTGAAATAAATTTGACATCCTTTACGCCATCCATTTGTTTAATATTCTCCATCAAAGAATTAATATCTTCTTGTGTTGCTGTGCTTTTCAAAAATACTGTTACTGCTGGACTGTTTTTTAAATCATCAAAAAATGACTGGACTAATTCTCTGTTTCTTTGAAAAGTAGGATCATTACTAATAAACGGCCATAAGGATTTGGCCGTGTTATAGGATTTAAGCGCTTTACTATACTGAGCTGAAGCAAGTTGATAATTTCCTTCTGCGAATCTTTTATCTGCTGTAATTTTAAGTGAATAAACAAACAATACTAGTGCAATGGCAATGAGAAAAGGAATAATAATAAGAATTTTCTTTTTATTATACATAAGCATCTCTTTTATTTCCCAGAGGAATAATTCTAATCTCAAGCCTGGCTTTTAATGCTTTAGCCACTTTTTCAAGGGTTGTCCATGTATATCCTTTATAGTCTGAGGATTCAACACGTGCGATATTGGATTGTTTAGTGCCCACTAAATCAGCAAGCTCTTTTTGTGTGAGCCCTGCTTTTTCTCTCAAATTGATAATTTGAAAAGCAATATCCCTTGCTTGATCTGCTTTCTTAAATTCTTTAGCAAGACTTGGATCTTGTTTGAGCAACTTATCGGTTAATCTATCTAAATCATCTTTTAGTCTCTTCATATTATTTCAAATTCCACAGCAATTATATCAACTTTGATATATAAATCAAGAGGCAAAAATCTCCTGTTTAATCTCCGTCTCAACAGTTCTCTTTTCTTTTGTATTATTTTTTTTCCATTTCTTGTGCGGCTCGCAAAGACCACATGTTGATTTTCTTATTATCATAAATTGATTATATCAAAAAAATGAAGTTCAAAATTAATGCATCAATTGTATTTTTGTAAAAAACTTCCTATACTTAAACTAGTTATGTTTTATTTAACGCTTCCTCTGACATTCCTTAAATTTTGGTATCTTGAGGCACCCATTGGAATTTTGGGTTTTTTTGGTTCGCTAAATAGTGCTTTCTTACAATTATTCTCTCTCCCGCTTTTGGTAAGGACATATTTTAAACCATGGAAAAGTGAGTACAGAAAAGGGTTGGTTGGATTTTCAATTGGCATGGGCATGTTTGTAAAATCAATAGTTATAATTACGGATATTCTTCTATTGTTTTTGCTTTTATTATTTGAAATTGCATTTATTCTAGCTTTTATTGCATGGCCAATAGGAACAATATTTTTATTATTTACAAACATATGATGACAGAGTACGCCAAAATTTATTATTTCTACCAAATACCGCTTATTAAAATCTTAAGAATTTTACTGCTCATCCTATTAACATGGCTCGCATTAGTTACGCGTTCCAATATTCTATTCTTTCTTCTTTCCTGGTTTATTATGTTTGAGATTTTCTTCATGTTTAAAATTGCAAGGATTCCGCCTCCCCTTTCTATTCAACAAAATGATGGCAAAAACATCTATGATTCCTTTACTCTAGATGCCTTAAGCATTTTCATAACATCAACCAGTATAAATAATTTAATAAAAAAACTTCTTCACAAAAGGGAAATTAAATTTATTGTACAAAAGGGGGGATTTATAGAATCAGATATTTCTTTGCTTGATGTGTCTTTTGAAGATTTAGGGAATCAGGCTTTTGATATGGCAAAAAACGCAAAAGGAAAAGCAGTTACTACCATGGATATTTTTGCGGCATATATTTTACTTAC
>MFNZ01000051.1:11346-12035 GCA_001782195.1 Candidatus Levybacteria bacterium RIFCSPHIGHO2_02_FULL_37_13 | reverse complement strand
TATTTATTACAAAATCAGGCAAACCATTTTTAATAAGAAATATAAGAACCGCGATTGAACGATACCTGCGAATGTGCGAGATTAAAAACGCTAAAGTAAATGATCTTCGTCATACATTTGTTGCCCATCATCTAAAACACGGTGTATCTTTGGTTTTAATATCCAAAATGCTGGGACATAAAAGACTCTCGACAACCGAGCGATACCTTGAATACGTCAAAGACCGCGCCAAAGAAACCGCAGTATTATCGGAGCTCTAAAGCATGGGCTCTTTAAAAGAACGTCTTGTTTCTACAGCCTCATCCGCAATATTTTTAGGAATCATTGCCTGTAACGACCCAAAATCAATGGAAGATTTAACAAAGTGTAACAAGGAAAACCAAACAGAATCTTACTCCGTATTTCTGAAAGATGGACAAAAGATTGAGGTTAATGGATGGACTATTCAGGTCTCCAATAATGGCTCCTTTGTAATGACACAAAAAGAATCTAAAGATCAAGAAAGCATTAGGGTAGATTCTCCTAATGCTATTGTTATTCAACCTAGAGGAATACGAGGTATTTTTGGTAAAAGCGGCAAAGCCTACACAGTTTCAGGAAAATCTGCGTTAAGCGAAGATATCCAAGGAACAGAGCTAACAATAAAAGTTCATTGTAATAATGAATAATAAATCATGGCAACCTAATGC
>MFNZ01000051.1:8481-11291 GCA_001782195.1 Candidatus Levybacteria bacterium RIFCSPHIGHO2_02_FULL_37_13 | reverse complement strand
GCCCGGATGGAACGAACCATCTGCGCCTATCTTATCCTCAAAAATCTAAATTCCCATGTTCTTTCATCATTTCTTTTATTTCTTGAAATCTTTCCTGTATTTCCTCCCCAAGCATTTTTTTGCCTTTCGTCATATAATCCTTTAGAATTTCTGTTCTTGCAATCTGAGGAAGACCGCTAAAACCCTTATGCTCACCTATTGACCCTAAAGATTCTGAGGAAACTTTCTCGTCTATAAGTATTTGTGTTGCTGGACTAATGTCTTCAACTGCAAAAGGGGTGTCCAGAAAGATCTTAAGGCCGTCTTCATCGGAGAAATCATCGGAGAAAGAGGGCTCATTTTCATCTTCAGTTTTATCTGTATCTCCAATCATACTATTTACTAAATTTGATATTTGGACAGCAGTATCGACAGGAATATATGGAGAGTTTGGATTATCGAAGATAAACCCTTTAGTTGCAAATAAGAAAGCTTCTTCTGGCCCAAGACCTCCCTTTCGATATAGTATATATGCATATTTTTCCTCATTAGTTCTTGGTAATTTTTCTTTTTTAGATATTTCTGGCTTTACTTCAACTCTTTCCGCACCCTCACTGTCTATTTCTGGCCATCTTTCTATGCCCCCGTTTCTCAATGCCTCTTCGCTCGCTTCTCTAAATTTCCTAGCATTCTCTCCACTTAACATATCAGTAAGATGTGTAAGTATTTTCTTATTATCCCGCTCCTCCCCTATAACCTTCTCTTTCTCCTTATAATCTAATATCAAATCTCCTACTTGAATTAAAATCCCAATAACTTTTTCCTCGGGAAGATTTTTTAAGTTTTCTATGGCATGAAAAATTTTTAATTTTCTTGTAACTTCTGGATCAATTATTGGCTCTTTGGGATCTCTACTCTCCATATTTTTTTATTATAGCATTTTATACACAATTTTCTCTGTTTGTGACCCATAAATAATTCAGGTGCGCCCGCTTGGGGACGATCCAAGCACCTGTTGTTTATAAGACAACCGCTCTTCCGCTGAGCTACGGGCGCGTCTCTTGAAAAGAGACTAAGATATTATGATATTTAGATACTAGGTGCACGTACTTTACCAAAAAATTACTTTCTTGACAAGTTTTCGGTGCTTCTAATCAAACCGCCCAAAATTACACCAACTTTTTCAGCTTGATCAAAAACTTTTTTAAAATCTTCTTCATTCATAAATTGCAGATCTTTTCCTGTAATAGATTGACTCTGAACCTCCCCGATAGAACCTCGTGCATCATAATAAAAATTAAGTCTTTCCTTATAATGATACCGGCAAAATCCCTCTGCGATACAAGACTCAATCGAAATTGCCGCTCGTCTTATCTGCGATGTTAGTCCATACATTTCTTCCCGAGGAAAATTTTGAGTGATCCTATAGATTAATAACGTAAGTTTGTGGGCTTCTTTCCATACTTCAAGATCAGTAAATTTATTAATTTTCATTCGCTTAATATCTTAGTATCTAAGTATCTTAATATCTCTTACAGTCTCGCTCTCTGTGAAATCTCCGCCTCAACTGCCACCATGTCTTTCCCGTACTTGAGCCTTGAGAGTTCTTTTATAAGCTCTGAAACGCGGGGGTTTTTTAGCGCTTTTTCTTTGCTCATATCCCTTGTTAAATCCATAGAAAATGGCGTTGCAGGCTCACCGTTTACCAGAGTTTTTACATACGCATTGTACCGCTCAACATTTATAAGATCTGCTTCCGAAAATACCGGCTGAAATTCATGCTGCAGATAATTTGCATCTGTTACCCCAACTCTAAATGCTATTAGAGATCCTACATTTCCAAAAATCGCATTCTTTACCTCTTCTTCCATTTGCCCGACAAACTGATTGGCAACTGTCAAATTTAATCTGTACTTTCGCGCCTCTGACAATATCTGGGCAAAATCCGGTGTTGCAAAATTCTGGAACTCATCAACGTATAAGAAAAAATCGCGTCTGTTTTCTATAGATAAATCCTGTCTTGACATTGCAGCGATAAGAATCCTTGGCACTATAATAAGCCCTAAGAAGCTGGAGTTTTCTTCCCCTATTTTTCCTTTCGATAAATTAATAAGAAGAATTTTCCTGTTATCCATAACCTCTCTGAAATTAAATGAGCTTTGAGATTGCCCAATGATATTTCTAATCATTTTATTCGTGACAAATCTTCCAAATTTAGAAACAATATAATCCAAAACCTCTGACTTATGGAAATCAGATGTCTGGGCAATCTGATCAGTCCAGTATCGCCTGATAATCGGATCCGCAACTTTGGGTAAAAGCTCCTGGACAAAAGAAGCATCTGTTAACGCGCGCACAACCTCTATAAATGTACTGCCTTTCTCGTACATTACTGTTAACATTGCATTTCTTATCGCATGTTCAAATCTTGGTCCAATAATACCGGTTTTATTTGGATCAAACAGCTTGTACATAAGTCCTATAATTGATGTGACAACATAATGCTTTTCTTCTTCGGTCTCTGCATCCAGCATATTTAAACCCATTGGTCTTTTGGTATCGGAAGGATCAAATAAAATAACGTCTTCCGCTCTTTTGGATGGAATAAGCGTTAAAATATCGTCAATCAAATCTCCATGCGGGTCAATAACAGCTATTCCCTCCCCATTTCTTATATCTTGCATAATCATGTCTTTTAAAAATTCTGATTTTCCGGTACCGGTTTTACCAATAATGTACATATGCCTTCTTCTGTCGTCTAACTCCATGTAAACAGGTTTAGAAAGCCCTCTGAATGTACTTTTCCCTAAATAAAGGCCAGAGGTTGGGAT
>MFNZ01000051.1:0-8460 GCA_001782195.1 Candidatus Levybacteria bacterium RIFCSPHIGHO2_02_FULL_37_13 | reverse complement strand
TTTGGCATGAATCCAAAAAATATTGGGTGTTGTAATAGCTTTGTTTGGAAAATGGAAAATCGTTGCTAATTCTTCGCTTGTCAATACCGATTTAGAACCTAGCATTGGCAAATATCTATAGATAAAATCCGTCATAAACATGCCTTTAAAATAATGCTTGTTCTTGGTAAATGTATTTAGTCCATCGAATTGGCTAAACGCATTAACAATATTTTCAAGATGAGCCTTTGCGCTATCGGTCGTGGCACTTGAAACAACGATCCTTACTACAAAGTTAAATCCCGATTTTGCAAGCTTGTTCTCAATTGCCTCAAGCTCTTTTGGATCAGAAGCATACTTTGCGGTTTCGGGATTTGCCTCGGTTTTCTTGGTTTTTGAAACATATCCCCTGCCGATTTTCTTCCATTTGGAATCGCTTGGAGTTACCATTATCTGGATTGCTACTCCCTCCCCTTTTGTCATCTTAGCCAAAACAGATGTAATAGAAGACAATGGATCGGTTGGCAAATCTTTGTAAACCTTAATGGGTAAATAATTGTCTTTCTTAAGCTTTAGAGACGCAAAGGCAATTTTCCCCTCTTTTGAAAAAATATTATAATCATTGCCAATTGCCATTCCCTCTTGTCTTTTGGCTCCTTCTTCAACCGCTTGAATTTCTGCGTCAGGATACGCTCCATTAATCTGTTTTTCAACCAAATCTCTTAATTTATTAGGAGTATGCACATAAAACCTGATATCCGAAGGTGTTCCTACTATCTCAAAAGAGATATGATTTCCAAGCTTCAACATACTCCCTCCCCCGATTGACGCAAAACTTGAAAATAACTGCTCTGCCGCGTCGATTTTTATTTCGTTATCCCGAGGAACTGCGATTTGAAGAAGCGTTGACTCCAAAGACTCCTTTTCCCTGCCTCTATTCCGATACCAGATAAGTAAGATATACAAAGATAAACCTAATAAGGCAATAAAAAATACTATGGCAAAAATGCTTAATAAAGCAGTAAATAAAACTGATGTTAAATTGTCTAAAGATTGAGTAGGCATAATTCTAAATTATTGTATAATTTGTAATTTTTAATTTTTAATTTTCAATGCTTTAATTTTCAAATTTAAAATTTAGATTTGATTGAAAATTTCAAATTTCAAATTGAGAATTAACTGTATTCTTTAAGATTCAACCCTTGCTTGTTAGTAAATTATGGTGTAATGTTTTGAAAAACTTTAATATAAGTGTTGCTAATCCAAAGCTAGACTCTGTAGGTTTTGCATGTTTTAATGTTAGCCTTGCTTCTTCTTCGGTCATTGGTGTCTGAACAAGGCCGCTAGGTGCTGTCTGTGCGGGCACTGACTCTTTCGCCGGCTCAATTCCAACTGCCTTGTGTTCGGGTTTTACTTCCGGAAATTCAGGAACAGATTTAACGTCTATCTGTTCTAGCTCAGGATGAATTTCCGGCTCCGGAATTGATAGCCTTACATCAGTTGCTACCGGCCCATGTTCTTTTACCAAAGAACCAACCCCTGCCGCTTGAGGCTGTTGTTGGGTTTGAACTTGCCCTTGAGTATCTCCTACTTGAGATTGCTGGGGCTGTTGGCCTTGAGTTTGCCCCTGTGTTTTATTTTTATCATCCATAACACCATAATGATACCACGAAAACAAAACAGTGTCATTACCTGTCATTGCGAGCGTAGCGAAGCAATCTCTACTCATGATATAATCTCATTCATGGATAAAACAAATTCCTCATGGCTAAAAACATTCTCAATCGGCTTCTCCATCATCTCCTTCGGCATCACAATTGCAATCGTCGGCTATTTTGTCTTAGCCACAAAACAAAACCAACCCTCAAACCAACCTTCCCCAACCTTAACTACGGTCGAAACTGCAAGCTGGAAGACTGTTACGCTTGAAGGATTTACGATTAAAACACCTAACGCATGGAAAGGAGCATATGGACTCTCTGAGTTTCCCTTTACGCCAGGAGAAATCGATAAAACTAAAATATATAATATTATCGAAACTCATAGATACCCAACTCAATTATATACAGGATATACAAATCGACAATGGTTCGACAAAATAAATAGTTTACAGATCAACGAATCATATACTGATCAACGAGATAGGATTACAAAAATAACATCAGGGAAGGTCGCCAGTGGCGAAGAGTATGTAATTTTCAAAAATGAACCGAGTGAATCTTTTCAAGGAGAACCAGCTACCCAAATCAAAGCATATGTAATTAAGGAACAATCTATATACCAATTTACCCTCAGTCAGTATAACAAAAATGGTTTAGAGCTATTTAATAAAGTTATTCCAACCACAATTATAAATTAATTTTGACCAAATCCTCTCCACCTTTCAATTCTCCCCGTAGAATCTTACCGGTTCGCCTTACCTACTTATTCGTAGCGCGGCTCACGGAGCGATTTTGACGGGGCAGGCAGACTGATCCCGCGACTTGTCCGCCGAAGCTTTAGCGAAGGTGGAAGCCCTAGCGAAGTGGAACAAATTTCTCTAGTTGACATTTGTATATGTCTAGAATATACTTAATTTGTGAAGATATTAGCTAAGCCTATTGCATTTGAATGGGATAAAGGTAATATCAATAAAAATCTTACTAAACATAACGTTACAGATAAAGAAGCAGAGGAGGTTTTTGGAAACAAGCCATTAAAGATATTTGAAGATATAAAACATTCAGAAGAGGAGCAAAGGTTTGTAGCGTATGGAAAAACAGATTCTAAAAGAAGTTTGGTAATAGTTTTTACTTTAAGAAAAGAAAAGATTAGAGTTATTTCAGCACGCAATCAAAGTAAAAAAGAAAGGAGGGAGTATGAAAAACAAATTAAAACCAATACCAAAGTTTAAAAACGAAGATGAGGAAAGAAACTTTTGGGCAACTCACGACACTACAGAGTATTTTGATACTAGTAAGCTAGTCGAGTTGGATTTAACTAATCTTAAACCCTCTACAGAAACAATTTCGCTAAGATTGCCACGATATCTTTTGGCAAGAATTAAAGAGCTTGCCAACTTTAAGGATGTCCCTTATCAATCCTTAATGAAAATATTCTTGGCAGAAAAGGTAAAAGAAGCATTAAGAAGGTAGGCTGTTTTAATCACACACTGGCTCGCCGGATTCTTCTGCATAGTCTTCTTTCGTAAGATTACAGCCTGGGCACTTATTTCCAATCGGCCCATCTGCTGCATAACCGCACTTTGGGCACGTAAACCATTCTTGACTTGTTCCAAAATCAGCAATACTGAACGCCCCAGAAAAAACGCTACCATTACTTCTTGCTCCAGAATTATTTTTTGAAAACCCGCTTGAAGATCCACATCCAGTTGCAACCTGACGAACAGGCTGGTTTCCTAAAAACTCAATTTCTCTATCCAAAGACAAAGAATCGTAAGTTCGAACAAAAATGTCATTCTGGCTTGTCCAGAATCTCTTATCTCCGTTGGGGATTCTGGAGTCCTCCACGCTTCGCTCTGAGTCCCCAGAATGACGAATATTATCTGCTTCCTCGTCCGCTTTATTAAGTATCGCGTCCAAAATTAAACTATGAGTATCTACGTCTCTCGGATTTTCAGATAAAGCTCTTATATATCTTTTTCTAAATGGCGAGCAGACCTTCAGTACTTGCTCAAAATCTCTTTCTTCCATATATTCATGGTTCTTGTGAAAATAAGCATGCACACTATCGGGATTGCTCAAGGAGCCATTACTAACTATAACCGGATGGCTAAGAAAATAATCATCTGCAAGAGAAACATCTTTTCCATAAATCTTTGGATAAAAAGATTCCAGTTTTTCTCTATATTCGTTTTTAGTGAGCGCACTGCTGTAACGCCTTGCTTCAATAAATCTCTCTCCTTCTTCTTTTTTTAGAGTGAAAACATCGTAAAAATTGTGCCTGTATAAAGAACCCTCGTCGCCTGGGGGGGAAATAGAAATCATGATTGTATTTACGAGTGTATTTGGATTACAAAGTATACTTTGCATCATAGAAAATCCATCAATTTCCGCTTGTTCTCTTTTGCTGTCTATTCTTTGATCTCCCCCTATTTTTCTTCTGTAATCTCTACCTCTTTTCATAACATTAAGAAACGGTTCATTCATATTTTCTCCATAAACGACATTGTTTTTTATTTCATACCTATTCTTGCTTAACAAAACATTTAGTCTTTCTCCCAAAAGAGTCTCAACTTGACGAGTAGTATATCTATCAAGTTGATCTTTATTCTCAATACCGTTTTTTGAATAATCACGCCTATCAAAATTAGGTTCGTACGTTCTAGCAGTTAAGATTGGCTCTCTTTCTAAAACAGCCATAAAAAAACTCCTCGTTTCCGAGGAGTAAGTCAATAAAAATTGCTTCTGCTCGGAAGTTCCGATTCAATCGGAATTACGGGGATCTGGCTATACAGTTGCGGCACAGCGTCGGAATTACACCGACTTCACCCGACTTTGCCCACCATAGCTTTAGCGAAGGTGGGATTTTTACCTTTTAACCCAAATAACTTCTTTTTGTTTTTCTTTGTAATTTACAAATCTGCTCATTGTAAATAGTAAATCTGAAAGTCTATTTAAATACATAATAATACTATTGTCAACTTTTTCCGACTTTAATAAATCAACAACTCTTCTCTCCGCTCGTCTGCAAACAGTCCTAGCCATTTGAAGCAATGCGCCTGTCTTTCCTCCTCCCGGCAAAATAAAGTTTTTTAAAACCGGCATCTGTTTTGTCATCGTGTCAATCAACTCTTCAAACTCTTTAACCCTCTTTTTTAATCTCTTAACTTCTAACCTCTCACTTCTAACTTCTGAACTCGCCAGTACCGATCCAATTTCAAACAAATCATTCTGAATTTCTACCAATTCGTTTCTGATTTCTGATTTCGCCCGCTTCGCCGCGAGGCGAGGATTTCTGATTTCCGCAATTACAACTCCGATCACGGAGTTTAATTCGTCCACTGTCCCATACGCCTCGACTCTTAAGTCAGCTTTTGAAACTCTTTGGCCATTAAAAAGAGAGGTTTGTCCTTTATCACCGGTTCTGGTATATATTGGCATAACATACGTCAAATTCGAATATCAAAATTCGAAATCCGAAACAATGTTCAAAATTCAAATTTTCGAATGTTCCAAACAGTTTTTGTCATTTCAGTTTTGGTCATTTGAATTTGTTTCGAATTTCGTGCTTCGGATTTAGGATTTAACACTCAGCGTACCCACAAGAGTAGCATTTTCTGCAGCCTTCCTCATATGCCAAACTACCGCCCCCGCATTCCGGGCAAATATCGTAAAGGCTGGTCGCAGACTCGGCAAATACACCACGATCCTCTCCCATAATGCCAAGCTGCTGCATCTTTACAACATCGGTATTGTCGGCAAGTTTAATCTGAACCTGACTCTCTCCATTTTTTGAAGCGCCGTTACCAATACTACCATTGCTGCCAGGCTTTAACATTTCCTTTTTGTCCTCAACCCTCCCATTTATTGCAAAACCAAAATGCATAGCCAGTATCTTTGCCACTGCGTCCGGAAGAGATCTGACTTTATCTTTTCCAAATCCCACACTTCTTGCTCCGCCAATTCCAACCAGTTGAGCAACAACTTGTCTTATGCGCTCCTTTGGAGATAAGCCTCCTGAAAGCCTTAAGTTTAGAGAAACCATTCTTCCAAGCGCATCTGCCATAGCTGCAACATCCGATCCGCTTTTGCCAATTGTTATAAACACTTCAAATGGTTCCTGGTACTCATTATGATTAATCGTTATATACGTTTTACCAACAGGCGTTTCGATTTGGTATGTAACCCCTTCAAGATGCAAAGGTCTTGGCAAAACCGGTTTTTTCGCAATTACAATCTCACTTTCCTTTTTCACCTCTTCCTTTTTCTGACCCTGCACTGAGCTTGCCGAAGTGTCAATTCTTGACAATACGCCCTCTCTTGATCCATCCCTCATGTAAGTCACACCTTTTAATCCCAAGTCATATGCTGCCATATAAAGTGTTTTTACGTCATCAACTGTATGAGCGTTTGGAGCATTAACTGTTTTTGAAATAGATGAATCAATGTATTTTTGAGCAACTGCTTGAACTTTTGCGTGTTCCAACGGAGTTAAGTCGTTAGCCGAAACAAAATAATCCGGACGATCTTTCTTTGGATTAGCCTTTTTCCATTCTTCAAAAAGCGGATGATACATCGTATGAGTACCCGTTCTGTCTTTTCTGATAAATGTAAATTCATACACCGGCTCTATACCTGATGTTACACCGGCAACCAAAGACGTTGTGCCGGTTGGAGCAATTGTCAAAAGCACAGCATTTCTTATTCCTTGTTTTGCTATTTTTGTCTGGATTTGTTTTGGCAAGGCTTGAATATGATAACCTTTTAGATATTTTGCTTTATTGAATTTTGGAAACGCTCCCTTTTCCGATGATAAATCCGAAGACGCCTCGTATGCATTATCCCTTAGGGTTTGGAATATTTTCTCAATAATAGGCATTGATTCTTCCGATCCATACCTTACTTTCATTTTGATTAAAGCATCCCCTATTCCCATTATCCCCAATCCTGTTCTTCTGATATCTTTAGCGCATTTTTCATTTTCTTTAAAGAAATAATACGTTTGGTCAATAACATTATCCAGCAATCGCAAAGCAATTCTAACATCCTTCCCAAAATTTTTATAATCAAATTTCCCGTCTTTAACATAAACCGCAAGATTCATAGCTCCCAGGTTGCAAACCGCCCATGCCCCCAGGGGCTGTTCACCACAGTTACCCGTAATACAATGATTAACTTGAAAACAATGGCTATCATCATATACAGAAATATCCCATACATCCTCCTTTAAGCCAGTTTTTCCAACTGATTTAATTCGTATCAATTCTGTGTCTGGCGATTTACGCGATGATGTATATTCGTCTATTATTCTTTGAATATTTGCTTGCTTTCTAAGATGTGACAGTTTAAAAATTTTACCAAATTGGACTACGTTATAACCGTCTATAGTTACGTCATATCGCTCATAGGTTCTGTAATACTTTTTCCCATTCGGAAACTTAACATTATCAGACTCACTTCTTCTAATGTTATTTTTAATACCGTAGAAGCTTAAAAGATCAGAATAATCCTCAGCTATTTTCTTATGCTTGCTTGTAAAGACAATCCTATTTGCATTTTTAGCAATAAATCCATCTGAACTTATCAATCCATCTACAAATCCTTTAATAAAATCCCCTCCTGATTGCCAAACTGATATTGGAAATCCTTTTTCTTTTTTATCAACTCCAAAAATTTCTGCTAGGTTATTTGCAAACTCAGAAGAAGTAGCCTGTATTGTATATGTGTTATCTCCTGCCTTTTTTAAATTGCTTTTTACCTTTTTAAGCTTATTGATTACATTTAAGATGGGCTGAGCAAGCACCTTATCTTCTTCTGAAAAGAGAAAACCAAATACCCATTTTTTCTTCTTTTCCAAATGAACAGCCATTTTTTCTTCCTCATGGATATCGTGCCGAATAGAAGTTAAGCTGTTAATTGACAATAAGGGTTGAGGAGAAAAATTGCGAACATTAGTTGGTCCCATAAAAGAATTTTTATAAGGAGACAGCGTATCAACTTTTGCTTGCATTCCCCTAACCGAAATCCACCCGTCTCCATATAACCAACCAAGCATAAATCCTTCTTCTTGTGTAAAAGATGTTTTTGCGCCAAATTGAATATCATCCGCTTTTGGAAATGGCAAAATATTACCTGCTTGTAATTTATTAGTAGTTACTTTACCAAACCCTCCTCCAATAAGAGCAACTGGCCACTTGTGTTCTGCCGTTGCGAAGATTTCTGTATTATTATTTAAAGTTACCTTATATAGCTCTTTATCCTTTCCTGATAAAAAACATTCTGCATCAGACCATTTACCATCAAGATTTTTAACAAGAAATCTTTTTCCTTCCAAGTTTTCTATTGGGAAAATTCCTTCTTTTGTCAATACTCGCGTACCTGCTCTTAATGACGGGTTGGTCGCGATCAAACGCTCAAAATAATAAGTATTGGATTGTTTGTTGGATCGTTCCAAAAAGTGTAATCCCGGCTCGGCAGATCTCCAGGCTGCGGTACAAATTAGATCCCAAAGATAACGCGCTTTAACGGTTTTGTATACTTTTATTTTCCCCCCTATTTTTTTCCAGTTCTCAATCTCTCCGTTCCACAATTTATCGTAACGTTTATCATTTAAGTCCGGATAAATCAAATCCCAATCTTTGTCCGATTTTAATGCTTCCATAAAACTATCAGAAACACAAACAGAAAGATTAGCGCCATTGATTTTGGAAAGATCCTGCTTAACCGTAATAAACTCCTCGATGTCCGGATGCCAATCCCAAAGCATTATCATTGTTGCGCCGCGTCTGGATCCTCCTTGCTGAACCACATCATGCGTTGC
>MFNZ01000050.1 GCA_001782195.1 Candidatus Levybacteria bacterium RIFCSPHIGHO2_02_FULL_37_13 | reverse complement strand
TTTCTGAACTTTGAACTTTTAACTTTTAACTTTGAACTTATCAACGTCATCGCAATGACCAAAAACCCCGCCAGAACATTTGGGTGAGAAAACGTTCCATACGGCCTGAGAACCAACTCTCCATTTATTGACGCATTTGCAATGCCAGGAGTCATTGAGCTAAAAGTTCTTTCCCCAAAGAAGTAAAAAATCCCATCAATTGATCCCTGATTAACGTACTGGAAAATAGCTAAAAAAGATTCGAGCAAAATGCCCGCCGACAACATAAAAAGAACTATCCCCAAGTTTAACTTTTTTATATTGCCCGCTATATAAAAACCCAGGAAAACAAATTCAACAAGCTTTAATAGCCCATACCAGCCAACAGCTTGATTATTTGAAAAAAAGATGCCAATCAGAACAATTGTGGCAAGTAAGCCAATTTGAAATTTGAAATTTGAAATTTGAAATGAATTAGAAATGTTTGAAAAATTAAAATTTTTAAATTTGGATTTGATTAAAAATTGAAAATTAAAAATTGAAAATTTACCTTTAGAAAATATCCAAAATATAAATAAGAATAATACGAGAATGTCTGTCAAATATAATGTAGGGGACAGGTAGTCTACTCTTACTCCGGAAACAAAAGAAAAAGCTGGAAAAAAATGTTTACCAAACTGGGTTGGGAGAAAAAGAATAAGGAGGTAAAATAGTAGATTGGGAATTTTAATATTGAAATTCTTCAACTTAAGAAATTAGTTACTAGAAATTGGAAAATAGTAATGGAAAGTGGAAAATTGATATTAGTATAATCTGTTTTCTAATCTCTATTTTCTATTACCACTTTCTATTTTCCATAAACTATTTTCAATTGCTTACATTTGGACTTCATAATTTTGGACTAACTACAAGTACTCTATCGCGCCCTTCTCCTTGCGACTGCGAAACAACATCCCCATCATCTTTTAGCAACATATGAACAATTCTTCTTTCCCATGACTTAAGCTCAGGAAGCGCGATTTCCTTTTTCTCGCTGATAACTCTCTCTTTTGTAGTTTGAGCCAAACTCTTAAGCCATTCCGTGCGATTTTTCTTATAATCCCCAACCTCTATTGACACGCGTATAAACTTATCGAGTCTTTTGGCGATACATAAAGAAATCACCAGCTGCAAAGACTCAAGAGTATCGCCATGATAACCAATTACAAGGCCGCTGTCTTTTGTATCAAGCACTACGTCTATTCCTTCTTCTGCATCTGCTATTTCAAACGTTCCGTCAATATCCAAAAGCTTCAAAAGCTCCGATATCGTACTTTCTATAATCTTTTTTTCTTTTTTATCCATGTATTTTTTTTACCCAACCCTTCAATCCGCCTAATCCCGAAACCTTATACTGCTGTATAATACCAAAAATCGTGAAAGTATTCCAATATAGAGAAAGCCCAACAGGGAAGTTGTAGGAAAAAAATCCAATCATGACTGGAAATATGTAAAGAGATTGTGTCTGAAACGCAGAAGCAAAATCCTCTTTCTTTTTGTCTTCGTTTTTTCCGCCAGAGGCTGATCCCGCTCCGCGGGACACTATTCCTTTTGGCTCTTCAGGTTTGTTAATCATCATTTTCGATTGGATAAATTGAAAAAATCCGGTTGCAATAGGAATCAAGAGAACTAAAACCCCAACGCTTGAAATAAGCTGGGATGGGTTTTGCCCAAGAGGCAAGCCAAAAAAATACGGGTCCCATGGCTGGTCTAATTTGATAAAATCAAAATAAACTATCTTGTTAATTTCAGAAACTACAACTTTGGGATCAAGTCCTACAATTTTTTGAAGAACCGAATACAATGCCCATATAATGGGAAGCTGTACCAAAACGGGAAGGCACCCCGCAGCTGGATTAACTCCATGCTCTTTGTAAAGCTTCATTGTTTCTGCCTGCAGTTTTTTTGCATCACCCTTGTGCTTGTCTTTAATCCTTGACAGATGGGGGCTTAATGCTTGCATTTTTTTTGAGGATTTAAGCTGAGACGCCATCAAGGGATATATAAGAAAACGGATTATTATTGTTAAAATAATAATCGCAAATCCTAAAGCATAGGGAATATGCAGAAAAAAAAGCCCTTTATAAACTCCAACAAGAATATTAATTATTGGATGAACAAGAATTAGATTAAATATTTCTCCCATAAGCTATACCCTCTCTAAGGCCGGCCCTATTTCTTTAAAAAAATCCTGCCTGGATTTATTAATTGCCTCTCTTTTTACTATAAAAACCGCGTCTCTTCCCTGCCGCATCTTACTATACAACTCTTCAAGGCAAGAACTAATAAGCCTTCTTATTCTGTTTCTAACAACAGCTCTCTTGTCAACTTTTTTGGAAACAATAATCGCAAACCTATCGTATGAAAGTCCATTTTCTTTTATTTTTAATGTAAAAAGGGGACTGGCAATCAAACGGCTTTTGTTAAACCTAATTCCCCTGGGTATCCGGAATTTCCTTCTAAGCATTATGTCGCAAGTCTTTGAGCTAAACGGTTATTCTTTTTCGCTTTTTATTCCTTCTTCTTGTAATAACTTTTCTGCCCGAGTGCTCGTTTTTTCTAGAAAGAAAACCATGCTTTCTTTTTCTTTTTAATTTCTTAGGCTTTACGAATTTCTCCATACCCAAAAGTATACACCAAAAGAAGAATAAAGAAAAGATACAGTTTTATGCACATACTCCTCTTGACAAAAAGTTCATGACATAGCTACACTGCTTCTTATGAACGAAGAGAATAAGATTTTATGGAAAAAGGTTTTGGGAGAGATTGAAACAGACATATCAAAAGGAACCTACATAACTTTATTTAAATCAACTGTCCTTTTGTCATTCGAAAATAGCATAGCATCAATCGCCGCTCCCTCAATCATGATTATCAATCTTTTACAAAAACGTTTTTATCAAACAATTAAAAAATCTGTTGACAAACATACCGGTACCGATTCCAAATTAGTATTTATTCCAAAGATCATTCCTCAGGATGTAAAAACACAGCAATTTAAAAGCCCTCTTTTTGAAATCCCAATTGATAAACCTATGACTATTGGCCATCTACCCCGAGTAAGATCCGATTATACCTTTCAAACAATGGCTGTATCCTCAAGCAATCAACTAGCCTTTGTTAGCGCAACAACTGTGGCAAAAAAATTAGGACAATCATATAATCCGCTTTTTATATATGGCCCTGTTGGGGTTGGAAAAACACACCTTATGCAAGCAATAGCAAATGAGGTTTATCAAAAAAATCCAAACAAAAAAATTATTTACACAACCAGCGAGGAGTTCACAAACGAGGTTGTTGAGGCAATAAGAAGCAATGATACTGCTAGAATGAAAAAAAGGTTTAGAAACGTTGACCTTCTCATTATTGACGACGTACAATTTATTGCCGGCAAAGAAAGGGTGCAAGAAGAACTATTCCATACGTTTAATATACTCATCGATGCGGACGCGCAAATAGTGCTTTCCTCCGACAGGCCGCCGTCTGAGATTAAAAAAATTGAAAAAAGGCTTTCCTCCCGCTTCTCAGGAGGACTCACAGTTGATATTGAACCGCCGGATTTTGAGCTAAGAGCAGCAATTCTTCTTATTAAAGCAAAAAAGCTCGGAATTGAGCTGCCAATCGAAGTTGCCAAAAATATTGCCCAAAAATCCCAGGACGTAAGGCAGCTTGAGGGTTTTTTGCATAGAGTTGTCACTGAGGCAAAAACAAAAGGCGATGAAATCACAACTATTGGCGCTGATGACGCGCTAAGTAACCATCAGGAAGAGAAGAGAATGTTCCATCCGGATGAAATTATTAAAAACGTCTGTAGTTTCTACAACATAAAACCTACCCAGATAAAAAGCGCTAAAAGAAGCGCTTATCTTGTTAGGGCTCGTCAAATAGCGATGTATCTTTTAAAAAAAGAGCTCAATCTTAGTCTTGTTGAAATAGGTAACATTTTGGGAGGAAGAGACCACACAACAGTTATGCATGGTCTGGGCAAAATAGAAAGTTTCTTAACAAGCGGTGTTTTATCTGGGGAAATAAATAGCATAACTTCCCGCTTCAAAAACTACTAATTTTTTTTACACATTTTTATCAACATCTTATTAACATTTTTCCAAAGCCATCCTCTTGCTTTTTTCCACTTTTCCATATACACTACTACAACTACAAATATATTTATTATTAGATGAAAGTCTCTTTATTGTCTGAAAACCTCTCCGAAAAACTTCTCTTGGTAAATCATGCAGTTTCTAATAGAAGCCAACTGCCAATATTGTTAAATTTTTTGATTAAAGCGGAAAAGGGAGTATTAAGCGTTAGCGGGACAGATCTTGAAATTGGAATAAAAATAGAAATACCATCCAAAACAGAAGAAGAAGGAGAGACAACTGTTTCGGCAAAAACATTCTCGGAGCTGTTAAGCACAATTCCAATCGGAAAAATTTCGCTTGTCACAAAAGAAAAGGGGCTGGAGCTAACAGGAGAAAAGATTAAGGCAATGTTTCAAACATCAAAAGCAGAAGAGTTCCCAAAACTTTACGAGGATAAAGGGGAAGAGATTGTGGTGTTGGGCAAGGACGTTTTTGGTAAGGGGTTTCCAAAGGTGGTTTTTGCCGCAAGCCAGGACCAAACAAGGCCTGCTCTTTCCGGAGTTTTAATAAAAGAGGTTGAGGAAGACGGGAAAAATTTTTTATTAATGGTAGCAACAGACGGGTACAGACTTTCTCTTAAAAAAAACCCCCTGGATAAAAAATCGGGAGAAAAAAGGGAAGTGTCAATGCTTGTTCCGTCCCGAGTAATTAGGGAGCTTCTTGTGTTATCAAAGGGCGCGGATAGGGTAAGTGTTTATGCGTCAAAAGAGAACAATCAGATAGTTTTTTATCAAGGTGACACAACGTTGGTCGGAAGACTTATTGAAGGAGAATTTCCTCTTTTCGAGAAAATAATCCCTAAAGACTTTTCCACGAAGACAATTTTTGACAAAGAAGCCTTGAGAAAAGCGGTTAAAGCCTGCTATGTGTTTGCAAGAAGCTCGGCAAACATAATTAAGCTTTCTATTCAAAAAGAAAAAATAATTGTTCATGTTAACTCTCCGCAGGTTGGAGAAAATACCGTTGAGGTTGAAGCGCAAACCTCGGGCGAAGAAAACGAAATAGCATTTAACGGCCGTTATCTTTTGGATTTGTTTTCAAACATAGAAGAAGAATCAATGGTGTTTGAGATGACAGGCCCGCTTAATCCGGGTGTTTTTAAAATCAAAGGAGACGACACCTTTTTGCATCTGATAATGCCTATTCGAGTACAGCAGGAAGCTTAGTAATTTTAGTTTATGGAATTGGAGTTAGGGTGGGGGTCGGCGTAGGGGCATCTGTTTGATTACAGCTGTTTAACGCAGGGTTTCCCTGATACCCTTCAAACGTGCTTGCGTTACAGTCGTATAGTCGATTCAATGCGGGGGCGTCAGGCGTATATAGAATGCAGAAAACCTTATCTCCGCCGCATGAATTGTATAGCGGGATATCGCATTCGGTGTTAAGTGGACCCGCCCTATCGCATGATACTGTTCTGGCAAGGTTTGAGCATTTATCTACGCATCTTGCTGTTACCTCGGCATT
>MFNZ01000049.1 GCA_001782195.1 Candidatus Levybacteria bacterium RIFCSPHIGHO2_02_FULL_37_13 | reverse complement strand
GCGACAAGCTTTTTGGTGCGTCACAAAGATAAAGTAACAAAAATTACCGCGTGGGCGACATTGTACGTTGGAGGATTTTTGTTAACATTAGGACTATTTGGGCATGATTGGTGGGTATTATCGGGAATTCATACATTGGGTGAGAAAATTACACAGGAAAACGCAATTACAACATTATTGGGCAGCAAAGTCGCGGAGTTTGGACACACGCATGCAGCACCAGTCGGAGGAGCTTCGTGGTTATTTGGTTTGCCGGTTTCTTTAGGAACACCTGTTCTTATTTTAGCGTGGATTTTACCAATGCTTTGGTATCTTCTTAAAAGAGAAAGAGGTGTTTCGGCGCTTCCAGTTGAACAGCAAGCAAATGAGAAACGATATCTTAGTCTTTTAACCTGGTTTTTTATATCAATTTTTATTTTCATATTCACAGTTTTTGGTTATTTGCTTCCGCACAATTTTACAGCTCATTGGTCAAAGGAAGCAATGATGCATGAAGAGGAAGAAATGGATGATCATGATGATAGTAAGATGGGTACGACAAATAATGTTTCAGATTTTCATGCGACACTTTCTAGCTCGCCATCCGCGATTTTGGCAGGAAAACCATTTGTTCTTCATATTGCGCTTCATGATAGCAAAGGTAATCCAATTAATGATTTACAAGTAAGTCATGAGCGCATTTTGCATGTAATCTTAGTAAGTGAAGATCTTGAAGAGTTTATACATGTGCATCCGGAAGACTCGGAGATTCCGGCTTTTAGCGTAGTTGAATCTGGACAGTTTAACATTCCTTTAGCTCTCTCAAAAGCTGGACGCTATAGAGTTTTGGTTGACGGTAATCGTTTGGGAAATGAAGTCTCTGCGACGTCCTGGTTAAGTGTAGGTGGGAAGGCTTCTAATACTTTGATTGAAAAAAACTTAAGTCAAGAGAAAACATTTGACAGGTATGATGTAATATTGAGCGTTGAACCAAAAACGCCAAAAACAGGAGAGGAAGTTCATCTTAATTACAGGATAGAAAGAAATGGAAAACAAATATCAGATACGGATAAGTTTCTTGGGGCAGATATGCATTTGTTAATTGCCTCATTAGACCTTTCAGTAATGAGTCATACGCATGGGTTAAAAGTAAATGCTCAAGATAATCCTTTAGGAGAAATTGATGCTCATTATTCGTTTCCCTATCCTGGAATTTGGAAAATCTTTGGACAGTTTCAGCATCAAGGACGTGTTGTAACTACAGATTTTATGGTAGAAGTAGAGCTGGGCACAACGAGTGCTCAAATCATGGCTCCACATGTGGATGACCATTAACACTAATTTTCAATTTGAAATTCGAAATTTTCATTGAAAATTAAATGATTAAAAATTCATTAAAAATTAAAAATTGTAAATTAAAAATTTGAGATAATATTATGATTTCTGTTCAGCTTGTTATTTCTCCCGGTTGCACGCATTGCGAGCAAGTACGAGAGGTTTTACAAGAAATAAAACCTAAATACCCATCAATGCAAATTGAAGAAATTGACGCGACTACAGAAAAGGGGATGGAATTGGTAGTAAAACACAGTATTATGGCTTCTCCCGGAACTATCATTAACGGAGAACTTTTCGCAGCCGGAGGGATTAATAAGGATAGTTTTGTTAAAAAATTAGACTCGCTCAAAAATTAACCATATTTTTAATAAAATGCAATGGATATTTTTTATCGAAAAACCAGTATTATCTGTAGGTCAGTTTAATCGTTTATCAAATATCTTTGATAATGGAGGACAAGTAATATTCGGAGCAGCAGTATTATCTCCTTTTATTTCAGGTATTGCCTCGATTAATATTCTTGTGATAATATTAGGTGGAATAGGAGCACTATTATGTTGGGTATTAAGTGTTTGGTTAGCGAAAAGGGGTGAAGAATTATGACGTTTGATGTAGTTTTTATGTTATTTATAATTGGCGTTCTTTTAGCAGGAATTTTAGTTGCCATCTTAGCATATCCAGGCCCTAAACGCCACAAAGACCGCACAGTCTAAATTTATCTCCACGGATCAAATGGTAAGCCTAGCTTCACTCTAATTGCACCAATAAGATTTAAGATTATCATGGATAAATGATAAATCCAGTCTGCCCGAATACCAAAAATACTAATATGGATATAGCTGTTTTTAAATGGCTCAATTTTCTTCTCTTTCAAAATTACAAGTTCCTGTTTGCGTTTCGGATTTACCCTGGATTCGTAAATACCTGCGGCAATTGCACTTTCTGGTATTCCTAAAAAGCTCACCCCACAAAAAGTGTATTTGGTTTCTTTTAGAGCATACGGATCGACAATTAGACTTAGATTTTTGTCTTCCATCACAAGCGTCCGGTCGTTTTCCCATGTGCCGTAGAAATAACCCACTCCCAAAAGATCTGTGTGTTCAAGTTGTTCTAATGAAAGATATTTTCGTGCAAAATCGAAAATCCCCCCCCCCAGATCGTTTATAGCCTAATTCTTTTAATGCTGAATACAAAACATCCTTTCTATCAGAATCGACGATTAGATCTAAATCTCCAAGATTGCGATGTAATTTACCATTAATTGCTGCGATCACAAGCGAACCTAAAAACCTATACTTAATATTATTAAGTTCTAGTATTCTTATAACCTTAGTAAGTGTTTTGCATACGATATCTATATTAAATTCGTTCATACCTAAAGTATACCAAAAGACTTGAGGAATAAATACGGGTTTTATTGTGATTAAAACATTTTCTGATATAATTTAATCCATGTCGAAAGAGATTGATACGGCTGTTGTTGGCTTGGGGGCAATGGGGAGTGCTGCATTATACCAGTTGGCAAAAAGAGGCGAAAAAGTTTTGGGAATAGATCAGTTTTCTCCGCCTCACAATCGCGGTTCGTCTCATGGTGAATCACGCATGACAAGACAAGCTCTAGGCGAAGGTGAGGAATTGGTTCCGCTTGTTCTTAGATCTCGCGAAATATGGGACGAAATTGAAAGAGTAGCTGGAGTGAGATTGCTATTTAAGACTGGCGGTTTAATTTTACAGAGTCACGATAGCCAAGTTGCTGCTCATGGTAGATCCAATTTCCTTAGAAGAACAGTTGATGTAGCAAAAAAATATGGAATTAAACATGAAGTTTTAGATTCTAGAGAGATAAGATCTAGATTTCCTCAGTTTAATATAATAAATGAAATGGGTTATTTTGAAGAAGGAGCTGGATATTTGTTGCCAGAACCTTGCGTGGAAATGCAGCTTGAATTGGCGGAGAGATTTGGAGCAGACATTCATAGAAATGAAACGGTTTTGGAGATTGTGCCTTCAGATAGTAATGACAAAGTAACTATTAAGACAGAAAAAGGAGTATATGAATCTGGAAAAGTAATTATTGCCGCAGGACCTTGGACTAGTAAATTTGTCAAACCAGAATATTCTGGAGTTTTTAAAGTGTACAGACAAGTCTCATTTTGGTTTAACATCGATAAAACCCATGTTGCGGATTATTCTCCTAATAATTTTCCGGTATTTGTTTGGATTTTTGAGAAAGGAGGAGAATTTGGTTTTTACGGTTTCCCTAGTAACGATGGGAAAACGATTGGATTAGCTGGGGAACAATATAGTCAAGCAACTATTCCAGAAGAAGTTAATAGGACAGTTAAAGATGATGAAATAAAAAATGCTTACGCAAGTTACGTAAACAATAGAATGAATGGAGTTACAGGAGTTTGCGAAAAAGCACAAACATGTTTGTATACGACTACCCCAGATTCAAACTTTGTGATAGACGTTAATCCAGAACATCCTCAAATTATTGTTGTATCAGCTTGTTCTGGGCATGGTTTTAAACATTCTGCAGCTATTGGTGAAGTCCTCGCAGAGCTCGCAATTCAGGGGAAAAGTAAAATTGATATTAGTAAATTTTCAATTGCTAGGTTTAGAAAAAGCTAGATTTATAACCTAAGCTTTATTTTTATTTGTGTATCCTCTTTTTAAATAGTATAATATTCTGTATGGCGCAGTTTTTGGGACTTACACTTCTTTCTTTTTTTATCACAGGCATTCTTCTTATTCCATTTATAGATTTCTTATATAAAATAAAGCTAAGACGCGCTAAACAGACAACACGGGATATGTTTAACAAGCCGACTCCGGTATTTGACAAATTTAATAATTGGAAAGTAGGAACGCCTATCGGAGGTGGAATACTTATTATAGTAGTTGTTTCGATATTGACTCTTTGGGCGTATGGAATCTTGAATATCGATATTAAGCCGTGGGAATTATTCGTAATTCTTTTTACGTTCATTGGATTTGGGTTTTTAGGCCTTTACGATGATGCAAAGAAACTTGTTAACGGCAAGAAAATTTCGTTCTTTGGACTGAGGTTTAGATATAAATTCGCAATTCAATGGGTTTTAGCTCTTATTATCGCAAGTGTTTTATATAAAGAGCTTGGCTATGATTTTGTTTTTATACGCGGTTTTGGTCAGGCGACTCTTGGATTTATGTTTGTTCCGTTTGCCGCGTTTGTAATTGTTGCTTTTGCAAACGCTGTTAATATCTCAGACGGTTTGGACGGGTTGGCCTCGGGGCTTCTTTTAATTTGTCTGGTTGCGTTTTTAGCGATAACATCGAATCAACTTAACGAGCCTCTGGGGATTTTTATAGCCTTACTTATGGGAAGCATTGCCGCATTTTTGTATTTTAACATTTATAAAGCAAGAATTTGGTTAGGAGATGTTGGGTCATTGTCTCTTGGTGCTGCGTTGGCCGTAATTGGACTTTTGACGGGCAAGACCATCGCTTTAGCTTTTATCGGCGGTGTATTTGTGCTGGAGATTGCGTCATCTCTAATTCAAATACTTTCCAAGAAATTTTTAGGGAGAAGAATTTTTCCTGTTGCGCCTTTTCATTTGTGGCTTCTTAAAATCGGATGGGATGAACCAAAGATAGTAATGAGAGCTTGGCTTGCAGGTTTTCTTTTCACGGTTTTAGGGCTTTATATTGCTTTTATTGGCGGTCCTCACTAAAATGAATCGAATAGACGTTTTTCTTTTGG
>MFNZ01000048.1:883-27830 GCA_001782195.1 Candidatus Levybacteria bacterium RIFCSPHIGHO2_02_FULL_37_13 | reverse complement strand
CTATCAAATATAATCCTAAGCAATTCAACAATGAAGCAATATTAACAATTTCCCGTTTATCAAAACGTTACCTTGACGTTCTTTCTTTCGGCTTCTTCTGCTTCGAAAAACTCTTGCTCTTTAAAGCCGAATGACCGGCCAATAGCTCCACTTGGAAAATTTGCAAGAGTCGCATTATAGTCTCTTACATTCGTATTGTAAAATTGTCTTGCGTAAGCAACCTTCGCTTCTATATCGGATAATTCTTCTTGCAAGTTTAGAAAGTTTTGAGAAGCTTTTAAGTCGGGATAGTTCTCCGAAACTGCGAATAAACTTTTCAAAGCACCGGATAACATATTATCAGATTGCGCTTTGTCATGAGGAGTGGTCGCTTTCATTAAGGAAGTTCGCGCTTCTGTCACTTTTTCCAAAAGATCTTTTTCGTGTTTTGCGTATCCTTTAACTGTCTCTACAAGATTAGGGACTAGGTCAACCCGTCTTTTAAGTTGGACATCAATGCCCGAGAAGGCTTCCTTTATACGGACTTTACCGGTTGCTAAACCATTGTAAACAGACCAAACATACAAAACCGCAACCACTACAACTGCAATTATGATTAACGTAGTAATATCCATTTACAATTCACCTCCCTTCAACCATTTAATAAATTCATTATACCCTAATGTATTTAAAATGTCACTTTTTTTTGCCCAGCCTCTTCTTGCCATTGCAACGCCGTATCTCATTAAATTCATTTCCGAAACCGAGTGGCTATCGGTATTAATTATCAGTTTAACTTCGTTTTGTACGGCTTGTTTAATGATTGAGTCCGGAAGGTCAAGTCTTTCCGGCCAGCTGTTGATCTCCAAAGCTTTCTTATATTTTTTACAAAAATCAAAAATTTTCTCAAAATTAAGATCATAACCGGGACGCTGGTTTAACATTCTTCCCGTCGGGTGGGCTAAAATTTTCGCTTTGGGATGTGATAGTCCTTGAAGAACTCTTTTAGTCATAGACTCTTTATTCATGCCAAAAGAACTGTGAATAGAGACAATAGCGCCATCTAACAATTCGAGAGATTTATTATCAACAGCAAGAGAACCATTGACTAAAATATCGATTTCAAGCAATTTAATTATTCGAACATTTTTTATATGCGATTTTATTTGTTCAATGTGAGCGTTTCTTCTTGATATTAAGTTGTAAATTTCACCTTTTGTATGTTTAGAAATACTTGGGTTATGTTCGGAAAACCCAAGGTACTCGTATTTTAATTCTTCTGCCCGTGCTACCATTTCTTTCATTGAATTTTTTCCTAGATCATGGCTGGGATCAATTGGGAAGTTAGAATGAATGTGAAGATCTCCTTTGACATCTGGTAGCTCAACAAGTTTCGGGAGTTTATGTTTTATAGCTAATTCTACTTCGCCTGTGTCTTCTCTTAATTCCGGCGGAATCCAATCCATGCCTAAAGCCTTATAAAAATCTTCTTCTTTGGAATAATTTTTCATTTTCCATTCGTCATTCGCAATTTCCTTTTTGATTCCATGTTCGGATAACGATAAGCGTTTTGAGAGAGCGTATTCTCTAAGCTTGATATTGTGGTTCTTGCTTCCGGTAAAGTGTTGGAGCAGGGCTCCGAATTTTTTTGGAGGCTGGGTCATAAGGTCAATTTGTTTCCCATTTGAGAGGAGAATTGAGGCTGATTCCTGGCCTTGTTCGATAATTCTCTCCTTGTATGGGTAATTAATAAAATGCATAATTGCTGATTTAGGATCGGAAGTGGCTACAGCAATGTCAATATCTCCAACAGTTGGCATCATCCTGCGCAAGCTACCCAGTTGAATAGCCTGAATAACCGAAGGGTGGGTTTTTAAGTATGAAACAAGCTTTTCCGCGATTTCAAAAGCGTATGGGAGGGCCATCCTAGTTGTTTTGCCCTTGCCTAAAAAGAAATCCGAAATAGCCCGGAGAATGTCAGCTTGGGATTTTTCTCCAAAACCCTCAATTTTGGCAATTTTACCTTGCACAGCAGCAATTTTAAGGTCATTAACAGCAGTTTCCGGATTTTTTAAAGAAAGCTCTGTAGTTAATCTAAACGCTTTTTTCGGTCCGACCGTAGGCACATCCAGAAGCGGAAATACCGTTTTTGGAATTCCTTGCATTACCCATTCGAAATGTTTGACTTTACCTGTTTTTAAAAGTTCTTCAAGATGAGACGAGATTGAAGGGCCTACTCCGGGGAGGGAAGATAGTTTTTTTTCTTTAAATAAATCCTTAACTTCAGATGAAGAATTTTGGATTGCATCTGCAGCCTTTTTGTAAGCTATAATTTGAAAGCGGAATTTATTCTCGTCTTTGATCTCATACGAAGCAGCCACATTTCTAAGTAATTTTGCAATTTCTAAATTAGTCATGGTCAAAATGAGCATATCAAAGCATTGATGTTTCGGCAAGACTCAACATCAACCCTGAGCAACGCCGAAGGGTTGACTCTATTGCAATAATTTGTTAGGATACTGAAGGTTTGGGGTGGTAGCTCAGTTGGCTAGAGCGCTTCCCTGTCACGGAAGAGGTCGCGGGTTCGAGTCCCGTTCACCCCGCCCAATTAGACTAGCTCAGGGCGTCGCACTGGTTCAAGATCCATGTGCTCCGCCCAAAAACTCAATACTTCTGCCTGGAAAGGAGATTATAGTGGCAAAAACAAAATCCATAAATTTAGAAGTAACACCTAAGAAAATATCATGGGGAGATTCATACATGAGCTTGCTGTTAGGAATGGTCGTGGTAGTTGTAGTAGGTTTTATTGTTTTTTCTTTTGCAAAAAATAAAGTAAACCTTCAGCAAACTAGTTCGGTAAAAGACGATGCTGCAACACAAGAACAAACCGATAGCCCAAAGAGTTTAGGTCTTCCTAAAACGTATACTGTTGTTGCGGGAGACAATCTCTGGAGTATATCTGAAAAAATTTATAAATCAGGATATAATTGGGTTGATATCGCAAAAGCAAACAATCTAGCAAATCCAGGCATTGTGCACGCGGGCGTCAAACTTACAATTCCCGATGTTAAACCAATAATAGTTGCGACTGCGCAGCAGGAAGAGAAAGTTTCGGAAGCGCCTTCAGCGAATGCGATCAAAGGTAATTCGTACACCGTTGTATCAGGAGATAATCTTTGGGACATTGCGGTAAGAGCATATAGCGACGGTTATCGTTTTGTTGAAATAGCTAAAGCAAATAACCTAAGTAACCCGGATATAATTTTTTCAGGTAACAAACTCACAATCCCGCGATAAACATATAAATTACCAGTGTTGTTTAGCGAGTAATGGGTAGAATATGGTAGCATAGAACATATACGCGGGATTAGTACAGTGGCAGTATGCTACCTTCCCAAGGTAGAGATGCGAGTTCGATTCTCGTATCCCGCTCTTTTACCAGCTCTTTTACCAGTTGACGGGAGGATTTTGTTTTGATAATATAAGTCGTGCACGCTAAATATATTTTTGTTTCGGGTGGAGTAATATCCGGAATCGGAAAAGGCACAACTGTTGCCTCTATAGCTTTTCTTCTCAAATCTGCAGGGTACAAGGTAGCTCCGATCAAATTTGAAAATTATCTTAACATGGATGCGGGAACAATTAACCCAATTGAACACGGGGATCCATTTTTGTGCGAAGACGGCACTGAGGCAGACATGGACATTGGTAGTTACGAAAAGTTTCTAAATGAAGACATGGGAAAAGATAACTTTGTCACCATGGGACAGATTTACAAAACAGTAATTGACAGGGAAAGACGCTTTGAATATAACGGAGAAGATGTTGAAGCAATTCCTCACATAACGGATGAGATTATAAAACGTATTGTAGGCTTAGGACAGAAAAAAAACGCTGACTTTATAATAATAGAATTAGGCGGAACAGCAGGTGAGTATCAAAACATATTTTATTACGAAGCATCTAGAATAATGACTTTGAAAAATCCCGGCGATGTTTTACATATTCATGTAAGCTATGTTCCAACGCCATCGCACTTAGGGGAACCCAAAACAAAACCAACGCAACTTTCAGTCAGAACGCTAAACTCAATGGGTATACAACCGGATTTTATAATCGCAAGATCTGAAAAATATTTGGACCAGAGAAGAAGAGACAGATTTGCGCTTTTTTGCAATATGCGTCCGGAAGACATTATTTCAAATCCGGACTTAACGTCTGTTTATGAAATTCCTTTAATTTTACGCAAACAAGACTTAGACAAAAAAATTCTAAAAAAGCTGCATTTGCCAATAAAAGAATCCCATGTTAAAGAATGGGAAGAATTGTTGCTGAAAATTAAGAAGCAGGGTAAAAAACAAGTAGAAATCGCGATTGTCGGCAAATATTTTGGTACGGGAGATTATCAATTGCGGGATTCATACGCCGCGCTTTTTGACGCGATTGATCATGCATGCTGGAGCTTAGGCGTAAGTGTTAAAACGCGCTGGATTGACGCGGAAAAAGTCAGCAAAATTGGAGTAGGTCTGATTGGAGAACCGGACGGCGTTATTGTTCCTATTGGTTGGGGAGAAAGAGGAACAGAGGGGATGATTAAGGCCGCGTCATATGCAAGGATTAATAATATTCCGTATTTAGGGCTTTGTTACGGTATGCAACTGGCGGTAGTTGCTTTTGCCCGGGACGTATTGGGTTATAAGGGAGCCAATTCTACGGAAAACGATCCAAAAACAAAATATCCGGTAATTCACCTTATAGAAAAGCAAAAAGAATTTATGGAAAAAAGAGCGTATGGCGGAACAATGAGACTTGGAGGCTGGGAAGCAAAAGTTCAAAAAAATACTATAGCTTTCGATCTTTACAAAACATCGAGAACGAGCGAGAGACACAGACACAGGTTTGAATTTAACAACAAATACACAAAAGATTTTGAAGCTAAAGGGCTTGTTATTTCCGCAAGGTCTGTTAGCGAGAATCTTGTTGAAATAATTGAATTGTCAAAAACTATCCATCCCTTTTACTTAGGTACACAGGGACATCCTGAATACAAAAGCAGACCTCTTCATCCGCACCCAATCTTCCTGGGTTTTATCAAAGCTTGCGCCGCGTAGAATGATGGTCTATAATATTTAAAATGGATGCTCTCGATCCAGAAAAGACAGTATTAATTATCAAAACCCCAAAGGCTGTTGAGAATTCTTTTGAAAAATTTAAGGCTTTTTTTACAGATTTACATAAATTCGTTAAAGACAAAAGAGAGTTAAACAAGATCGAAAAGACAGTAAGTTTTGAACTGATTCTTAAAGAAAACTATCTTCACTATCGCATAGTCCTTAATACAGCACTTGTTCCTATTGTAAAAAGCCTTTTCTACGCGCAATTTCCGGAAACCGAGGTAATAGAAACAGAAATGGAAGATGTTAGGAGCGGAAACTCCGTATATTTGGAGTATGGCTTGAAACGTTCAAATTATTTTCCATTAAAAACAGGATTTTCGGAAGAAGCGGACCCCTATTTGATGCTCGCGGCCGTATCTTCAAAGCTTGAACATTTTAACGAAGGCGTTGTGTTGCAGTTAGTATTATTACCATTTTCCGAATCCTGGGGGAAACAGTTTTTACGGCAAAACTTCTCTTTTATAACTGTTGCATTAAATAAGATTAAACTTTTTCTTGAGAAACCGTTTTTGACGCTTGAGCATGTAGATTACTCGGAAGAAATTCAAAATAAATTCATTGGCAAAAAGCTCTTTTTTTCCAACTTTCGCGTATTCGCATATGCAAAGGAAGATAGCGAATTACAGGAAAACGTTGTTTTAACAGAAAGAGCTCTTGAAAAGTTTAGTAATTCCGTTGGCAATAACGATATAAATAAATTTAAAAAAATAAATAAAAGTCAGGAAGAAGGTATTTATAATTTTTCCAACCGTATGCTTACACGCAAGAAAATGATTTTAAATGCGCAAGAATTGGCAACTATTTTTCATTTTCCAAATTCCGGTACCAATATTAAGACAACCGAACATGTAAAATCAAAAAGAATTGAACCGCCAAAAGCGCTTCCAATCGCGGAATTTATAACCACACCCAATGTTTCTGTTTTTGCCAACACATGGTCCAAGGGTAATAAATTACAGTTTGGGGTCAAAAGAATTGATAGAAGTAAGCATTTATATATAATCGGGAAAACCGGTATGGGGAAAAGCCGTCTTATAGAGCTTTTGACGCTTTCCGATACTTATCAGGATAAAGGTTTTTGTGTAATTGACGCGCATGGAGATTTAGCAACAGATATTTTGCGATTTATCCCAAAAAGGCGGATTGAAGACGTAATTTACTTTAACCCAAGCGATTCGGAATATCCAATTGGTTTTAATCCTCTGGAATGTTTTACGCCCGAAGACAAACATCAGGTTGTAACAGGGTTTGTTTCTATATTTAAAAAACTTTTTGCTTCGAATTGGACAAATAGGCTGGAGCATGTGTTAAGATTTACCGTACTTGCTCTTATTGAAGCAGGAAACGCAACAATTTTGGATATTGTTAAGCTTCTGACAGATATAACATTCAGACAAAGCGTTATAAAAAGAATTGAAGATCCGGTTGTTAAGAATTTCTGGACGCATGAGTTTTCTTCATGGAACGAAAAATTTGATAACGAAGCAATTATCCCGATTATCAATCAAATCGGACAATTTTTGTCCAATGATTATATTAGAAATGTTGTAGGCCAAAAAAAATCGCGCATTGATTTTTATAAGTCAATGAATTCAGGCAAGATAATTATTATAAATCTGGCAAAAGGAAAATTGGGAGAGGATAACGCGTCACTTTTGGGATCTATGATTATTACAAAAATTCAGGAGGCTGCAATGGCAAGAGTTAATATAAGAGAAAGTGAAAGAAGGGAGTTTTACCTGTATGTTGATGAATTCCAAAATTTTGCAACCGAATCGTTTAACCAAATATTATCGGAAGCCAGAAAATTTAATTTATCCCTGACAATTGCCCACCAATACATAGACCAATTAACCGATAGTATTAGAAAAACAGCTTTTGGCAATGTCGGATCTCTTATCTGTTTTAGGGTTGGATCTGAAGATGCGCATTTTTTAAGCAAAGAATTTGCACCGCAATTTACGCCTGATGACTTAATTGGTCTTGACATGCGGGAAATGTGCGTTAAGCTTTCAATAGATGGCAAAACATCCGAACCATTTTCCGCGGTAACATTGGATGTTCCTGAGCCAAAGGAAAATTTCGATGAAGAAATAATAGCTTATTCAAGAAAAGAGTACGCGATATCCAAAAAGGATGTTGAAAAAGAGTTATTTGGAGAGAATAAAGAAACAATGACACATATAGCAAAAGAAAAAACATCCTACTCAAGCGATGATGTATTCGAAGAACCGTTGGTAAACTGAAAAAGGATCACTTATGCAAAAGACATGTAAACGATGTAACAATAGTTTTAAACTAATCAAACAAGAGTTGGCATTTTATGAAGAAATGGGCTTGCCGGAGCCTCTTAATTGTCCAACCTGCAGGCAGGAAATCAGAGAGTCCATGCGAAATGAAAGAAGGTTTTACAAATACCCGTGTGCTAAATGCAAAAAAGATATGGTTACAACACACAATCCGAAAAAAGGATTAATCGTGTACTGCCTTGACTGTTACAAAGAATTCCGAAACACAGTTGATCTTACGAAAGCAGAATAAAATGACTTTCCTTGATAAATACAATCTTCTAAAACAATCCGTACCGGTTCCCGCAGTGATAGAGTTCGAAACAGAGAACTGTGAGCACATTGATTACATATATCAAAGCAAAAACTGTTATTATTGTTTTGATTCATTTAACTTACAGAACAGCGTTTATTGCGTAGCATGCTGGGGTAAAAATCTTGTTGATTGCCGGTTGGTTCTTGAGTGTGAATTATGTTATGAATGCGCAGATTGTAACAAATGCTATAGCTCAACATATTTATTAAGTTGTAATAATTGCAGGGATTGCCATTTTAGCGCTCTTTGCATATCATGTGTTGATTGTTTTGGCTGCGTTGGGTTAACTCATAAACAATACTGTATTTTTAACAAACAGTATAGTAAAGAAGAGTATTATAAAAAGCTTGCAGAATTAAAAAAGGAAAGTCCGGAAAAGATTATGCAAATGATGCAGGAGCTAAAAAAGAAAATTCCACATCCGGCAAGTCAGCAGTCTAACTCCGAAAATTGCCCATATGGAGATGGAATTTATGATTCAAAAAATAGTTTCTGGTGTTTTTATGGAGTTTTGCTTGAAGATTGCGGGTACACTTTTGAAGCCGGAATTCTCAAGAAATCTTGGGATATGTATACTTCCGGCAGCGATAAGGGATCAACAGAACTATGTTATGAATTAATTGAGTCCACACACAATTACCATAGTGCATATTTGTTCAGAGGTGATAATTGCACTAATTGTTATTACTCATCTTATCTGACGAATTGCTCTGACTGTTTCGGATGTGTTGGATTAAGTAACAAAAAATACTGTATCCTGAACAACCAGTTAACAAAAGAAGAATACGGAAAAACAGTTAAAATCATTAAGAAAGAATTGGGATGGAAATATGAATAAAGGTTTGATATAATATAGCATAATGATTCAGACAATAAATTTTGTACCGGGGGATACAGTTAGAGTTTTTGAAAAGGTAAAAGAGGGAGAAAAGTTCCGCTTACAGGCTTTTGAGGGAATAGTCTTGGGTATAAAAGGAAGAGACGAGAATAAGACTTTTACGGTTCGGAAAAAGGTTGGGGATATAGCAGTTGAAAAAATCTGGCCAATCAAATCTCCCAATGTAGATAAAGTTGAAGTAAAAAAGCACTCAAAAAAAAGAGTAAGACGCGCAAAGTTATATTATCTGCGAAATACTAAATGAGGATAGCCAATCCCATTGCTTCACTTGGGGAGGATAAGGCCTGCGAATATCTTCGGAAAAACGGCTACAAAATTGTGGAAAGGAATTTCAGGAAAGGTTATGGCGAGATAGATATTGTTGCCATTCACGAAAATACCCTTGTTTTTATTGAGGTAAAAACACGAACATCAAATAGTTTTGGCAGCCCGCTTGAAGCAATCAATTATTGGAAATTAAAATCTTTAATAAAAACTGCTCAGTATTATAAAATGACTCATCGTAATCTTCCGGAAAGTTTAAGAATAGACGCAGTATCCGTTATTCTTTCCGGAAATGATGTTAAGTCCATTGAACTTACCAAAAATATCAGCGGATTTTAGCCTTGCAAGGTCTCACCTTGCGAAGCTAACTAACCCTTAATGTTTTTATCCTGTCTCTGAGGATGGCTGCGGTTTCAAAGTCAAATCTTTTCGCCGCTTCGAGCATTTCTTTCCGCAATTTTTTTATTAGTGCCTCTTTTTCATCCGCAAGTAAAATGTCTTTATTCTCTAATTTCCAATAATAATCGGAATTTTTGTCTACTCCTTTTTCAACAAGCCTTGCTCGTATTGTTTTTTCAATGCTTTTTGGCGTTATGTGATGCTTTTTATTGTATGCAAGCTGGATTTCTCTTCTTCGATTTACCTCTTTAATCGCTTCATCCATAGATTTTGTTTTTGTATCCGCGTACATAATTACTTGCGAATCAACATTTCGAGCTGCCCGTCCCATGGTTTGAATCAAAGATGCTTTGCTTCGCAAGAATCCTTCTTTATCCGCGTCAAGAATGGCAACAAGAGAAACCTCCGGTAAATCAAGCCCTTCTCTTAACAAATTAATTCCAACCAATACATCATATTCTCCTGCTCTTAATTTATCCAAAACGTCTTGTCTGTCCAGTGTTTCTATGTCTGAGTGAAGATAAGCGATTTTAATACCGCGTTCCTCAAGATAATTAGATAGTTCCTCTGCCATGCGTTTGGTAAGAGTAGTTACCAAAACGCGTTGCTTTTTTTCAACCCGTTTTTTAATTTCCAAAATAAGATCATCAATCTGTCCTCTTGTTGGTTTTATCACAACTTGCGGATCAACAAGTCCTGTTGGACGGATTAGCTGTTCGGAAACATGGGTTTGCCCGGCTAAAGAGAGTTCGTAGTCATTGGGAGTTGCGCTAACATAAATTATCTGATTTAAGCGTCTCATTAACTCGTCGAATTTAAGCGGTCTGTTGTCCAGAGCGGATGGAAGTCTGAATCCATAATTTATCAGCGTTTCTTTTCTTGCCCTGTCGCCGTTGTACATACCTCGTAATTGCGGAACTGTCATGTGCGATTCGTCCATAATGCACAAAAAATCTTTTGAAGAGTGTTTAAGGTAATCTAATAATGTAAAGGGAGGCTCTCCTGGAGATCTTCCGTCAAAATATCTTGAGTAATTTTCAATACCATTGACATAGCCGACTTCCTGAATCATTTCCAGATCAAAAGCAGTGCGCTGTTGAATTCTTTGCGCTTCTATTAGTTTTCCTGAATTTTTTAGTTTCTTTACTTGTATTGATAAGTCTTCTTTTATTTTTGGGAAGACATCTTTATAGGTTTTGGGGTCTGTCATGTAATGTTTTGCAGGATAAATAACAGTGCTATTCAGATCGGAAATCTTATCTCCTGTTAGTGGATCAAATTGTATAATTTGTTTTATGTGTCCGTTTGAGGATTCAATCCGTATCCCAAAATCTATATAAGCAGGGAATAAGTCGATAGTTTCTCCTCTTATCCTAAAGCTTCCGCGTTCAAAACTGTATTCGTTTCTTTCGTATTGCAGATCTGCCAGGCGATTTATAATCGATTCCTGTTCTATTTTTATACCGGGTTTTAATTCCAGAACAAATTTTCCATACTCAACAGGCGAACCCAAATTGTAAATGCAGGAAACGGACGCGACAACAATAACGTCTTTTCTTGTTAATAGATTGGTTGTCGCGGAAAGACGTAATTTATCTATCTCCTCATTTATTTCAACCTCCTTTTCGATATATGTATCGGTCTGCGGAACATAAGCTTCGGGCTGATAATAATCGTAATAGGAGACAAAGTACGAAACAGCGTTGTTTGGGAAAAAATCCCGGAATTCCTGATAAAGTTGGGCAGCGAGAGTTTTATTGTGAGAAATAACTAAGGTCGGTCTTTGAATCTTTTCAATAACGTTTGCCATGGTAAACGTTTTACCGGATCCTGTAACGCCAACAAGCACCTGATGTTCGGCAGCATTTTTAAGATTATGGGTAAGTTTCGTAATTGCCTGTGGTTGATCTCCTGTCGGCTTAAAACCCGATACTAATTTAAAGTCCATAAGCGTATTGTAACATAATGACATACTTTGCTTATCTTCGTCCTATTGACAAATTACTCGAAATTTTCGTATAAAATATATAGATACAAAATATATGGCCGGAGTGTTATACAAAAAAGAAAGAGAAGTTTTAGAGTTTATAGCTCAATTTCAGAAGCAGTATGGATATTCTCCAACACTAGTTGAGATGGCCGGCGCGACCGGACATAAAAGTCCATCAACTGTACACGCAATAATCAGGTCTTTGGTTGATAAGGGATATATTCAAAAAGTTGACGGCAATACCAGAGTTCTTAAGATTATTGATGAAAATGTTACGTTTTCTATGATGGGGAGTTCCGCCTCAATCACACTTCCTTTAATGGGTTATATCGCGGCAGGAAAACCGCTTGAGCCCCACAGCGATATTAATGCCACGTTTCAGGTGTCTGCGAGTATGTTAACCGGGAAAAAAACAGCATATGTTTTGCAGGTAAAGGGCAATTCGATGATAGATGATGGAATTTTGGATGGTGATTTTGTTGTTATCGAAAAAACAGACGATGCGGCAAATGGCGATATAGTGGTAGCATTGGTTGATAATAATCTTGCTACCTTAAAACGCTTTCACAAAGAGAACGGAAGAGTCGCGTTAAAGCCCGCAAACGCAAATATGGAACCAATTTATCCAACCTCTTTAATTATTCAAGGAAAAGCAGTAGGCCTTGTTAGAAGATTTTAATGTGCTACAATAATAGGTAATGCGTATTACCAAAAATTTGTCCCCTTTTATTAGAATTCTTCTTTTGCCAAACAAAGCAATGCGAAAACTTTACGATTGGACCCTCCATTGGTCGCATACTAAATATGCAAAAGCTTCACTTTTTTCTTTGGCTTTTGCTGAAAGTTCTTTTTTTCCTATTCCGCCCGATGTGTTGCTTATTGCAATGACAGTTGCTCACAGGTATAAGTGGTGGTTGTTTGCAACACTTGCTCTAGTTGGATCGGTTTTAGGAGGATTATTTGGTTATTATATTGGGATGTTTCTGCATGAAAGTGTCGGAAAAAATATTATTTCGTTTTATCACCTAGAAAAATTCTTTCAGGTCGTGCAAGTTAAATATGAGGAGAATACATTTATAGCTGTATTTACAGCAGCTTTCACACCAATTCCTTATAAATTGTTTACGATAGCAGGTGGAATATTCCATGTCTCGATACCAGAGTTTGTTATAGGATCTTTGTTGGGCAGAGGTGGCAGATTTTTTACTGTTGCTTTGCTTTTGAGGATATTTGGCAAAAAGATATCAGATGTAATAGAAAGATATTTTGATATTTTATCATTCGCGTTTATGGCACTTTTGATAGGTGGTTTTATTGTCATTAAATTTTTTTCATAGTCTGTTATGTCTTTTGGCACGCTTTATATTGTGTCAACACCAATTGGTAATTTACAAGATTTAAGCTTTAGGGCAGTTGACGTTTTGACTAAAGTAAAAATTATTGCCTGTGAAGACACAAGACACACAGGATTACTTCTTTCTCGTCATCCTGAACCAAGTTCAGGATCTCGTTTCGCCGTTTCAAATGCGTCTTCAGCCGAGATGCTGAAACCCGCTTCGACTCAGCGAGGCGAGCGAGTTCAGCATGACATGAAAAAGGCGAGGCCGACACTTCTTTCTTATTACGAACAAAACGAAACTCAAAGGATCCCCCAAATTCTAAACGCTTTGATTAATGGAGTAGATGTTGCTTTAGTGTCCGATGCCGGAACACCTACTATTTCTGATCCTGGGTTTAAGCTCGTTCGGGAGTGTATAGCGCAGGGTATTAAAGTAGAATCGATTCCCGGACCATCCTCTGTAATTTCCGCTCTTGTTGTTTCGGGCCTGCCAACCGATAAATTTTTGTTTTTAGGCTATCTTCCAAAGAAATCGGGGAAAAGAAAAAACATTCTGAATGAACTTAAATGTTTTGAAACATTGAAACAAATTCATCCAACCATTATCTTTTTTGAATCTCCCCACAGATTGATTCAAACACTATCAGATACAAAAGAAATATTCGGAGATGTTGATATTGTAGTATGCCGCGAACTTACCAAAATCCACGAAGAAGTAAGGCGCGAAAAACTCTCAGAATCCATCGCTCATTTCACCAAAGTAACTCCAAAAGGGGAGTTTGTAATTCTTTTTCATCGGTAGGCTCCAATTTTCTTTTTTGAAATAATCGTTCCGTTAATATTAGCCTCGTAAACATAAATTTCTCCTGTTGCGATTTCAAGGGTTTCGACACCATGGTCTGAAATGTTTTCAAGATACTTAACCAATGCTCGCAATGAGTTTCCGTGGGCTACAATTAGAACGTTTTTTCCATCTTTTAATTTTGGCGAAATAACTGTCTGATAATAGGGGACTACTCTTTCATAAACATCTTTCAGAGTCTCGCCGTTTTTAATCGGAGTATTCCAGCCACGTCTTATCTTAAGAAACATCTTATCTCCAACTTCTTTTTCTATTTCCCATTTATTTTTCCCCGTTAAATACCCATAATCTCTTTCGTTAAGCGCTTTGCTTTCGATTGTTGGAAGAGAATTGAGGTTTAATGTTTTTTTTATTTCAGACAGTGTTTCTTTTGCTCTCTTTAGCGCAGATGTGAAAGCAATATCTATCTTTGTGTTTTTCAACGACGCTCCCGCAGTCCTTGCTTCTTCTTTGCCTTTTTCGCTAAGGGATATATCTGTCAGTCCTGTCCACACGCCCTTAGCATTCCAAAGAGATTCTCCATGACGTATTAAAATTAAGTGTGCCATATTTATTGCCATTGTGAGCCCGTATAAACTTCGCCATTTTTACCATTTACCGTAACAACTGTTCCATCTCTTAGTATTTTGGCAGCCTCTGGCCTTGTTATTACCGTAGGTTTGCCGGAAAAATATGGACCAAGTGTCAAATGTGGCAGCTCGTACAGTTTTTCATCCGTAGCAACAATTGCCCCGGCTTTTACAATTGGATGCATAACTATATCATGGTAAGGAATAACTACAACTTCACCACGTAATACTTTGTTAATATCCTGCAAGTTTTGTATTATTCGCAGATGTCCTGTTGCGATTCCGGGGTAAATAGAATTACCCTTAATTAAGACCTTTCTATTATTTATTTTACTATGAGGTCTTGAGCTTTTCAGCTTTTGAACAATCACTCGCGGCTTACCATGAATCGGGTTTAAGGTAGGAATTTTTTCAATCAGGGGGGGAGAAATTACATGGTTAATTTGTTTTGTTTTGGTTATGAAAATCTTTTTTCTTTCGATAGCAAAATGGACTTCTTGAGGGAAATAAAAAAATTGCTGAAGTTTTTTGCCCAATGAGGCAATTTTTATTATCTGTTTATCTGTTAAATTTTGATTTGTGCCTTTGTGAACAGCTTTAAATGTAATCTTAAGATTCCTTTTTAACACCTCGTAGTGGTTACCAGAGCCTTTTTCATAAATGGCAATTTTTGTTTTATCGTTGTGAGTTGGATTTATGGTAAACATAACTCCCAAATTGGATGTTTGGGGAATTTTACGAACAACAATAGGGGATGGGTTGTGAGCCCAAATGGATTTAATTTTTTCAACAAAGACCGCTTCTCCTTTAACAGTCAGAATATCTTTTTCTTTTAAGCCCGGAATGATTTCTATGGTTGCGTCTTTCAATGAATGTTCCAATCGCTTGTAGGCTCTAAAAATTTCCTTTATAAGTTCGTCAGGGAGTTTATGTTTTATTGCAAATTGATGATAGGCGTTTTGAGTAATAACAAACCCGTCGGGTAAAGGGAATCCATGCTTTAACATTTCCCCAAAACCCGCAGCTTTTTCTCCAACCAAATCTTTATCGTCGTGTCCGATATTAGAAAGCGATATTATTAAATCAGAATTTTTTAGCATATTCAGTTCCCTACGAGATTTATAAAGTTTACAAGTTCGTCCCTTTTTGTCTCCATTGTTTTTTTGTCTAATGCTTCTACATTGAGCCTTAAAAGCGGCTCGGTATTTGATGTTCTTACTGAAAATCTAAAATTTGGAAAACTTACAGCAACCCCGTCCATTGTCTCAACTTCTCCATCCTTGTACTTCTCTTTAATGGATTCAAGTATTTTGTCCGAGTTGGCGACCTTAAAATTAATTTCCCCGGATTCATAGCTTCTTTTGTATTCATCAGCAAGTTTTGAAAATGCAATGTTTTTAGCAGTTAAAACTTTGAGCACAGTTAAAATTATTGGAATTTGAGATTCGGCGTTTCCTGTATCTCTGAAAAAATAATGTCCCGAAGACTCTCCCGCAAAAATCCCTCCATTTTTGTTCATTTCTTCTGTTATATATGCATGTCCCACTTTGGTAATTCCAACCTTTCCGGCATTTTCTTCAATAATTTTAATGGGGGTTAAAATATATCGTATATCAACAAGCACTCTTTCTCCCGGGTTTTTTGTCAAAAGATCCTTTGCGACAATAGACGTAATGATCGTTGGTGGAACAACATTTCCTTTTTCGTCAATAAAAAACAATCTGTCTCCGTCTCCGTCCGGAGCAAGGCCTAAATCCGCTTTCTCACTTATTACTTTTTTTTGCAAGTCAACAAGAGTTTCTTTTTGCAAGGGATCCGGCTGATGGGCGGGAAAAGTTCCATCCAGTTCGAAATTCATTTTTACTAAATCTGCTTCAATTTTTTTAAACAATGCGGATATATACTGCGATCCCATGGCGTTTGCAGCATCCGCGACTATTTTGAATTTTTTGATGTTTGGATTGCCGACTATTTTGATGGCGTTATCAACCTCATCTTCTAATATGTTCTCTTTTTTAACTAAGGAACCTACGTTTGAGGACCGGATACTTTTTTCTTTAATTGCCATTTCTTTTATTTCCTCAATTCCTGTTGGTTTTCCTATTTTTATCAAACCCTTGTCTCCTTTTTTAACAATTTTAATCCCATTCCATTCTTTCGGATTGTGGGAAGCGGTAATTTGAATTCCTGCGTCATATCCGTAGTGAGATACGGCAAAATAGAAAGTGGGCGTAGAAACAATGCCAACATCAATTATCCTCGCTCCCAAATCCAATAATGTTTTAATTGCAACTTTGGTAAGAGAAGGCGAGGATGTCCTCATGTCTGTGCCAACGACTAAAGTAAAAGGTTCGCTTTTCTTGTAATCTTTTATAAGAAAAGTATAAATTGCCCTGACAATTGGGACAATATTTTCTTCGTTGATATCGGTTGGATAAATAGCCCTTATGTCGTAGCCTTTAAATATATTTGGGTTTATATTCACTTAACTATATTACAAATCAGCCAGTAAAAAGTCAATTGCGCAAATCAAAGAATACGGTAAGGCGCCTGTTTTTTGCGCCAGTTCTATTTGGTAAAGTTTTTTATATGTAGTTTTGAGTTTATCTGATTGAAAAAAACTTGCTTGTCTTTCCAGTTTACTTTTTTGCCAGGGCGCTAAGCGCGTAACTTCGTCTATTGAATCAATATTTTTTTCATCGGAAATTGCAATTAACAATCTAAATTGTCTTTGCATCATAAAAAAAATAATTTCTTCAAGCGTATTTTTTAATGCGTTGTGAAATAGATTAATCATATTTTTATATTCCGAAGGCCGCAGGTTATCCAAAAATAAAAATATGGTTTGGGGAATTTTAAACATTTTGACAGTTGCTTTATTAAAAAGAGATAAAGATTTTTTTTGAAGGATATTTGGTTCCCAAAAAGAAATGTTTAATTTTTGCTCATTTTCGTTTATGTATTCTATAACATTTTTTGTTTCGGGATTGCTTGGTTTATTTTTCGAAAAAAAATTCTCAACGAATATAACTTTTTGGGTGTCGAATAAGCCGCCTCCTTGCGTAATTTGAGAAATTGTGGGAAGATCTATAATTCCATCAAAAATATGCGGGTTGGCAGAATTCTTTTTTTGTTCCTGTAAGTATCCGCGTGACAAGGCGATGTCATCGCCGTGGATAATAGTAATCATAGATAAATTGACCTAATTAACCTAATTGATCTAATTTTTAAGTCGGAATTTAGGATTTATTTAGGTCAATTAGAAATTAGGAATTAGAAATTTTCTTGTATTCTTTAAACAACTTGTCAGCTAATTTGCCCAAATGTCTGCTGCGGCTTCTGTGGGGGAGAAGCGCTCCTGAAAAATTTTTGGGGATATGTAAGAGTTCGTGTATAAGCACTTTCTTTTTAGAATCGTGGTCCAGTTTGTCAAAATGTCTTGACAAAACTTCTATTACGTAGGCAGGTTTTATATTAAGAGCTGTTTGAAAAATTTTAGGAAAAGACCAGATTCGTGCGTAAGACCTGGATTTTGAACCCTGGGTTCTGAAACAAAAAATCCGATACGGATCAATATGCGGCAAGTCCAATTTGAGCAAAATTTCTCGCAGGCTATGAGTTATATCTTCCGCTTTCTCCCATTCTAATCTTTGAGATTTGAGTTTTGCCATTAGAGTTTTTTACGTGTGTCTGTCAGCAACCGACGACGCAGCATACGCTTTGGGTTTGGTTTTTGCAACATAACCGCTGCCGGTTACAATACCTACAACTTCTTTTATCATATCTCTGGTATCTCCATGTTCACCAACGTCTATATGAATCTCCAGATTATAAGAAGGCGATTTACCATTAAGTTTCTTCTTAAGAAGAGGCACAAATGCGGAAGCAAAGTTAAGGGATTCAAAGGTTTCCGCGTATATTTTTTCTCGGAGACGATGAATATTGGATAATTCCTTCCTTTTCCAAAAATATTTTCCGCCAAATCCCCTACGATGAACCAAAATAGCAGTCACAAGATTTATATAATGATTTCCGTTCCCCGAGTAGTTTTTTTCGTGAGAATCAGTCCCAATAACAAGGCTATACGAGGATGACGGTTCATCTTCTAAAAAATCTTTTATTAACTCAATTACCTCGTCGGTTTTGAGAGGACCATGCGTTACGCTCTGAAATAATTCGCTTTCGGAATCTTTATTTTGCATCCCCTAATTATACCATATTTTAAATGCGAAGAATCCATTTTATGAGCCCAACTGCCGTTGCTACTTTGTCGTTAACATCAGACGCATTATGTAGTTGAGTGTAGTGCAGAAAGTCTTTTGTTGGTAAATCTTCGTTATTCAAATGCTCTTTAATCGTTGGCATCGCTTTTGCCAATTTAGGGCCTCCTTGTGTTTTTGGAATATCCGCAATTGCCATATACACCTCGTTTCTTTCTCCATTCCCGTCAAACAACGAGAATTGGGTAAAAGGTCCGGCGCCGGCATTAAACAAAAACGGAGTAACAGCAACAATATCATTGCCGGACCAAACAGTTTCGAATGATTCGACGAAATAACGGGCGATTAAATGTTTTGCAGTTGTATTTGAAGACCAGCCTGTTTCCGTAATAAATACTGGTAAATCCTTGCCTGAGAGAAAGTCTGCGAGTCGTTTCTCATAAACAAAACTCGAAACGCTTTTTCCGGTGTTTACCCAAGGCGGCTGCGAAAAACCGGGATTTGGGTAAGAGTGGCTTCCAATACCGTCAATTTGATTAAATACCTTAGGTTCGGCGTTGTGCATTTCCTGCATAAACGCATATTGGCTATTTTCCGACGCATTATCCATTCCCGCGGAAATTATGAAAAAATCTTCATTTTTGGACTTAAACGCTTCTACGGCGTAATTTAAAATTTTGGCATATTCCGATGCGTTAGCTTCTCCTCCCCACTCGTCATTTCTGTTTGGTTCGTTAAAAACTACAACATAACGATTTGCTGTCGGCCACTCAAGGGAATCTAAGAAATTGGCAAAATCCAATACGTCACTAAAGTTTGGCTTTCTCCAAAAGCTTGTGGTGAAATAATCTCCTTCTGTTGTAAGACGAATTATAGGAATAACATGATTCTGCTTTGCGGAATCCATAAAGTTTTGCCATTTGACCAAATCTTTGTCTCCTGCCTGGATTGGAATTGTTACGTATCCCCAATCTCCTCCATTGGAATTAATAAGTTTTGTGGCATCTTCCAGTTCTTCGGTAAATAAAATATGGATTCCGATTTTGTTATTATCGTAAGACAAAGGATCGACAATCGCCTGAGTTTTATTTGGAGAAATAAGTAAGGTTAAACAGAATAAAAAGACGAAAAGTAACAAATTGTGTAAATAGACCATACTGGTATTATACAATATTTTGATATAATTAATTATATTTTAGTGTGGTAAAAAAGCTTATTTTATTGCTTCTGGTTTGGCGTATATTTTTGTTTGTGCCTATTGTTATTGCGGAGCAATTTATTAAATATCGAAAAGGATTCGAATACACATCCCTAAACCATTTCTTGGATAAGCCTCAGGGTTTGATTTCTCATTTTATGTTATCCGCGTGGGGTAATTTTGACGGGATACACTACTTGCTAATTGCCGCAAACGGCTATACGGTGAATGCAGGATTTTTTCCTTTGTTTTCAATGCTTTTGAATGTAGTAAGTTCTGTTTTTGGAAAGGCAGTAGCATTTAGTCCGATGCAGTATTTTGTATCCCATGCGATAGTAAGTTTTTGCTTTATAGTCAGTCTTATTATGCTTTATAAGCTCATTAAGCTTGATCACAAAGACAATATAGCATTTTTTACCATTGTTTTTATGTTACTTTTCCCTACTTCTTTTTTTTACGCGAGCATTTATTCGGAAAGTTTATTCCTGCTTTTATCGCTATTGTCTTTTTATTTTGTAAGGACAAACAGGTGGTTTTTGGCCTCGGTTTGCGCGGGATTGTTAACTGCAACACGACTGGTCGGGATCGCTATTATTCCCGCATTAATTTATGAATTTGTAAAAAAAGAAAAGTCGTTATTTAAATTAAAAAGTCTATATCTATTACTTGGTTTTTCAGGAATTTTAGGATATATGTGGTTTAATTTTGTAAACTGGGGAGATGCTTTATTTTTTATTAAAGCTCAAGGCGCTTTTCATAACGACAGGTCCGTTGATTCTATAGTATTAATTCCGCAGACAATATATAGATACCTAAAGATTCTTCTAACTGTTAATCCGAATATTTTTGAGTGGTGGGTTGCGCTTCTTGAAATAGCCACATTTATTTTTGTATCGATAATGTTATTTGTCGCATTGAGAAAAAAAGTCCGTTTTTCCTATATTTTATTTGCTGTTTTATGTTTTCTTATTCCTATTTCAACAGGTACGTTTTCCGGCCTGCCAAGATACGCCTTAGTTCTTTTTCCTATTTTTATCGCTCTTGCGTTAGTTAAAAACAGATTTATAAAAATTGCTTATTCGATAATAGGATTAAGTCTTCTTTTGATTCTCTTAGCGGTCTTCTCAAAAGGTTATTATGTCGCTTAACATTTACTCAACCTCTACAATTTCGGTTTCGTTTACTTTTCCAAATCCACATGCACCAGGATCTTGGACCTCAGTTCCATCTAAAGACGTTACGGAATTATTATGAAGTGCATGGTAATGAGAAGCTTCTGTTCTTTGGTTCATACACTCGGGACCGATTCCGATATGGAGATCTTTAAGCGGCAACTTTTTTCCGTTGAAAATAATAACTTGGATTTTTGAAGCTCTGGTTTGGGTTGTTTGCGCAGGCAGCACGTCATTCTTAGTTTGTATTGATCGATTATTATTGCTTATTAAAAACAACGATACACCGGCAATAATTATTGCTCCGAGAGTTATAATTCCAAATGGACCCTTGGCGACAGCGGCTATCCTTCCAACGCTTTCTATCTTCTCTATAGATGTTGTTTTATTACTTGAATCGGTATCTTTCATATGTTCAAGCTCAAGACTTATTCTTTTTACCTCGCTTGTAAGATTTCGCCAGGAATTAATCAAAAGGAGCAGTTTCTTTTTTCTCTTTTTTTCTTCTTCTGTGTTTTCGGGTAATTGTCCTGCTGTAAGAATTATAATATCTCCTTTTTGTAATTTTTGAATATCTGAAAGTATTTTGGACGTATTCTCAAGAAGAGTATCGAGCCTGGGGTTTAAGCCTTTTATAAGCGTACGAATAGACTCAAACTTCTCTTTAGAAGTAGTCTCACTTGTGAGCAACTTATACGCTGTTTCGATTCTTAATTTTGTATCCTTCAAATCCACGCCGCAATTATATCACAGTTCATTTTATATTCCACTGGATTTTTACACGAATTGCAGCCAATATCCTGTAAGTTTAAATAAAGAGGCACAACCTGCTATAATACAGACACGTTTTTGATGAGACTGAACTGATGTATACGCAAAATAAATCAATTATTGTTTTTATACTTTAGCGGGAGAAAATATGTTCGACAATACACATGAAACAGACGCAAGAATAATCATTGATCGACTTCTTCGAGAAGCAGATTGGAACATTGAGGACAAGACTCAGGTTTCTACCGAAGAAGCCGCCGCCGATGGCAGAGCAGATTATCTCTTAAAAGATCAGCATGGTCGTCCATTATCTATTATAGAAGCAAAAAAGTTTTCCATAGAGCCTAACTTAGCTCAGCAACAGGCAAAAGAATATGCAAAATCTATTTCAGCGCCATTTGTTTTTCTTTCCAATGGAGAAGTACATTATTTTTGGGATTATAAATACGATTCAGCACGGCCAATAGATTCTTTTTATTCAAGAGAGGACCTTGAGAGAAGAAATCAGCTGCATAAGATTTCTAAACCATTAAAAGAAATTCCGCTTCCGTCTAAATTTTTTCATTTTAATAATCAGCTAGAAATTAGACCTTATCAAGTTAAAGCAATAGAATCTGTGGATAAAGCTATAGAGAATGGGAAAAGAAGAATCTTGATAGAAATGGCCACAGGAACAGGTAAAACTTTGACCATGGCAATGATTATGAAACGTCTATTTGAAGCAGGAATAATTCAAAGAGTCCTTTTTTTGGTGGACAGAAAACAGCTGGCAGAACAAACAAAAGATGTTTTTGCAGAATATTTAAAAGATACACCGTCAAAGGTTTGGTATGGCGGCAAGCCAAAAGAATTAGGGCAAATAGTTATCGGTACGCTTCCAACAATTGCGTCTCAGCTTGAGCGTTTTGGTCCGGGACATTTTGATATGGTTGTTACCGACGAATGTCATAGGTCTATTTACAATGTTTATAGGAATTTACTAAATCATTTTGATGCTCTGCATATTGGCATGACAGCAACTCCCAATTTAGGATTCTATGAATATGTTAACGAAAAAGAGAAAAGATTAGTTAGGAATACTTACGAGTTTTACAAATGCTGGAATCATTCGACTAAAACAGGAGAACCTACTTTTGCATACGGAATAGTAGAGGGTATTAAAGACGGATATCTTGCTAGCTATAGTATCTACTTAGCCAAATCAAGAATTACAGCAGAAGGCGTTAGCTATGAAGGCGTAGATTATAAACCTTCCGAGCTTGAAAGAACGATTACCATAGAATCCAGAAACAAATTGATGGTTGAAGAATTTGCTGAAATGGAGAAGAAGAGAGGCGGAGATCACCTTAGGAAAACAATAGTTTTTGCAGTTACCAAAAATCATGCCGCCCAACTTAAAAAATTTTTTGATGAAATTTTTTCACAATACAGAGGAAATTATGCTCAAATTATTACCTCAGACAGTCCTAATCCAGGACAAATTCTAAAAGACTTTGAAAAGCAAGAATTTCCGGTATGCCTAATATCTGTTGGAATGCTAGATACGGGCATTGATTTACCAAATATAGAAAATTTGATAATGATGCGTCCTACAATTTCTGCGGTTTTATATCAACAAATGCGTGGGAGAGGTACGAGAAAAGATCCAAGAATTGGAAAAGAGTCTTTCCTTATATATGACTTTGTTGGAAATGCAGAGCGTTTTAATGACCCAATGTTAGAAAACGCAGTTCCTGGAGAAAAAGCTTTGCCAAAATACTTGACGGAAAAAATTGAAGAAGAGGAAGCCAAGAGAAAGAAAGAATTTTTAGTAGTTAAAGAACACGAGCTTTCAGACGAAATGCAGACAAGACAAATGATTTATATAGGGCTGGAAGGAATGGCAATTGATAAACAGAATTATAAAGATAGATTTAAAAAGACTATAGAAGAAATGCAAAATGATCCAATTGTTCAGAAAATATTAACAGACAAAGAATTGGAACAGGAAGAATTAGATAAATTATCTCATAGATTAAATAGGCCAGAGGATTACTTCAATGAAGATAATCTGAAAGACGCGTATGATCAGCCGGTCGGATCTTTAGCAGATTTTATAAGAGTTGTTCTAGGTAAATATGCTTTTCCGACAAAAAAAGAAAGAGTAAATAAAAACTTTGATTCTTGGCTTAGGCAAAAAGAATTTGGCGTAGATCAAATTATGCTTTTATCTCAGCTAAAAAATAGATTTGTTGCCGGTGATATAGAAATAACTGCAGAGGATTTCACAAAACCTCCTCTTCGTGAACAAGGAGGAATACAAAAAGCAGTATCCTTATTTGGAGAGCAAGGCTTGAGACAAACCTTAGAAGAACTTAATCAAACAGTTTTACAATGACAAAACAAGAATTATTAAACATAGTTGATAAATTAGCTGATAAGTTTTATGGGGCTGGTGTTACAAATCCCATCACTTATATCGAACAAATAAGTCTTTTGTTTTTCCTTAAAATGTTGGAAGAAGAAGACGATGCCAAATCTCAAGCAGCGAAAATTTCAAATAAAAAATACGTTTCTCTTTTTTCAAATGAAAAGGAAAAATATAGATGGTCATCATGGACAGTAAACCCCAATAACGAAGGGATGTTTAAATTTGTACGAGATTCGGTGATTCCTTTCATGGCAGACCTTAATAACCATGACGATATTAAAAAATTCTTTAGGGATGTTAGATATTCAATGCCTGATGCGCTCGTTTTGAGAGAAGTTGTTGATATTATTTCCAAAATTAATTTTTATCAGATTGATGCCGATATTAAAGGAGATGCTTATGAACATTTAATAAGTAAATTAGCAGTTGCAAAAAGAATGGGAGCATTTAGAACACCTCGACATATCATAAGAACTATCGTTCAAATGGTTGATCCCAAACTTGGGCAAACAATTCTTGATCCAGCCTGTGGAACAGCTGGATTTTTGTTAGCAGCATATGAACATATTAAAGCTAATAATTCCGAAAAGCTAGAGGAAATTACCGCAGAAAATGGATCAAAATTCAAAAAAGGACATGGAGATAATTTGTCAGAAAAAGATTGGGAAAAACTACAAAAAAAGACTTTTTGGGGATTTGACGTATCGCCCGATATTACAAAAATTGCACTCATGAATATGTTTTTACATGGATTAGATGCCGCTAATGTTTACAGGAGAGATTCATTAGCAGGCGTATCTGATCAATTTGAAATATTGAGTTTTGATGTAATTTTAGCAAATCCTCCTTTTGCTGCAGACGTAGCTTTAGAGCGAATTCGTCCAATATTACCTATAAAGTCTAAAGATTCTACAATTCTATTTTTAGGTTTAATGGTAGATTGTTTAAAACCAGGTGGAATTTGCGGAGTTATTGTGAACGAAGGCGCGCTTTTTGGACGGAATAAAGCGGCAATGGCAATCAGAGAATATATTTTAGACAAAACAGAGTTACAAGCAGTTGTATCTCTGCCCCAAGGAGTTTTTAATCCTTATGCCGGAGTAAAAACCAGCTTTTTAATATTTAAAAAGCCTTCTTCTGTCATTCTGAGCGATAGCAAAGAATCTCATACCAAAAAAGTTTGGTTTTATGAGGTAGAAAATGATGGATATGGCAAAGGAACTCAACGAAAACCCCAACCGGATAAGAACGACTTGCCGGATTTATTAGAAAAATGGAAAACAAAAAGAGATTCAGAAAAGAGTTGGACGGTTGATAAAAAGCAAATTGAAGAAAACGACTTCATTCTTTCCGCCAGCGCCTACAAACCAGCAGGAATTGGATTAGAGGTAAGCCACCGAGACCCAAAGGACATTTTAAAAGAAATTGATACTTTGGATTCTGATTTACAAAAACAAAAGGCGATAATAAAAAGATTGATTAAGAATTAGATTTAACAATTTCCTCTTTTTGCAATCTTCTTAATACAACAGCATCAGTTTAATAAGTTGGTTTATTTTTTCCTTATTTAACTTTCCCCCTCTGGCAGTTCTATAAAAGGCAGGTAGAATAGAAAGGATATGCGGACTTTTAAGCAGGTCTTCAGGGACTTTTCCTTTCGCTGCATGAGCAAGGTCAAAGAATGTTGTCCACTCCTCGCTGTCACGCGGTATTTTTAAAGCGGTCGCGTATCCCGCAAGTTTTTCCGTATCAACGCTGGGCGAAAGGATATTTCTTTCCATACGGCTGATATTGCCGGGATCGTAACTATACCTCTCACAAAATGAACGTAGGGTAAATCCCAAATCAATTCTTTTTTGTCTGAAAAATTCTCCAAATGTTAATATCAATGCCTCTTGTTTTTTCTTCATATCTGTTGTAAGATTACTACAACACCCGTATAATGTCAATAGACATTCTAATCGAATAAGAAAATGAAAAATATAAATTAAATGACTAGATCAAAAAAAATAAATAATCAGTGGATATTCATAGATGAATCTGGAAAACCCGAGGTTTATTCATCGCATGGTGAAAACTTAGTTAATAAAAAAAAAGCGTCGCGATTTTTGATTTTAGCTGCCGTTAGATCAGAAAATCAATTGGAGATTCAACAGCAAGTAACAGAGTTTCGCCTATCTTTACTTAAAGACACTGATCTTTCAAAAATTTTCTCCTCAGCTTATGCGCTTGATGCTTTCCATGCACAAACTGATTATCCAGAAGTTAAAAAAAAGTTTTATGAATATATTTTAAATTTACCAATAAAAGTAGACGTTTTAGTCATTGAAAAATTGCTTTGTTATGATTCTTTAAAACAAAATCCGGGAAAGATGTATGGAGTTATGTCGGGTCAGTTGATTAAAAATCTCTGTCACCAATTTGAAAATACGGAGATAATCTTTAGCCGAAAAGATAGTAAATTAAAATTGAGACAGGAACTAGAAACAGAAGTTGAAAGAGTGCGTTTAGATTATTTAAAGATTCATCCAAACCTAAAACCTAACTTAAAGTTAAGTTATTTTCATAATCCGCACTATAGTCATGGAGGACTGCAAGTTGCAGACTATATTTCCTATGCGGTATTTCAAGTTTATGAAAGAAGAAATGTTAAATGGTATCAAATTGTAAAAGAAAAAGTTGGGAAAATTCAGGATATTTGTAATAAAAAATACTTCACTCGGAGCAACCCGCTTAAACTATCCACTTAAGGAAGTGCGAACTTCGCACGTTTCATTAAGCGAATTGCTCTAAATGAAGTATGAATATAGTTTATCAGTATTAACAAGCGATTGTCAAGTGATTGTTGCATGAATATTAAAAATAATTAAATGAAAACTAATTGGCAGGTGAAAAAATCAGAGTTAATAAGATTGATCGTCGAGCTTTTTGTTTTAATATTGCTTCTACTAATACTTATAGAAATATTATTTCCAGATGCAATATCAGGTATCAATTTAGTAGTTTTGACTGCAACCCTCATTGTGCTTGTGTGGTATGCCTACGATACCCATAGAATTGCTGACCAAACAATCGAGGCAAATTTACGACCAGTT
>MFNZ01000048.1:0-871 GCA_001782195.1 Candidatus Levybacteria bacterium RIFCSPHIGHO2_02_FULL_37_13 | reverse complement strand
GGATATATTCATAGCTGGAAGGATATTAAATTTGAATATAGAGATAATAAAATTGAAAATGGTAAACCGATACAATTTACTATTTTAAAAAACATCGCAAAAGATATACAGGGATATATTATTATAGATGGTTATAAATATAGATTACTTTTTGGAAATGAAATATCCAAGGTTAGCGAGGAAGGTTCTTGGTTAAGTCAAACTTGGGGTTGGATGAAGCCTGAAACGTCGATATATGCAGCTTTTTTAGATAAGAATAAAGAAAAAGCCAAAGAAAAGAATAAAATTTACATAGAATATAAAGATATAGAAGATAATACATACTTTACTATTGAGGATGAGAATTTTTGTCAAAAATCTTTTAAAACATGAGCATAAATTGGCCGGTGAAAAAATTAGGAGAAGTTTTACTACTTATACAAAATGGTATTAATCCTAAACAAGGTGAGATTGGAAATTATCCGATAAGTAGAATTGAAACACTTCAGAATAATTCTTTTGATTCAAAAAGAGTAAAATACGCAGATTTAAATAAAGACGAGTTTGAAAAATATAAATATGAAATTGGAGACATTGCCTTTAGTCATATTAATAGTTATGAAAAATTAGGGAAAGTTGCTTTATATAATGGGGAAATTAAAAACCTAGTTCATGGTGTAAATTTACTCAGATTAAAAACAATTAAAAATATATGTCTTCCGGATTATCTGTTTGCTTTTATGCAAGCACCAAGTCTTAGAGCTCAATTAGGCCCATATATAAATATGGCAGTTAATCAAGCAAGTATCAATCAGACGAGCTTAAAAAAAACTTTGATACCGATACCTCCGATTAATATTCAGAAAAAAATTGTGGAGAGGTTGGATGCGAT
>MFNZ01000047.1 GCA_001782195.1 Candidatus Levybacteria bacterium RIFCSPHIGHO2_02_FULL_37_13 | reverse complement strand
AGTTGCCAAAGTATACGGGCATTATATTACCGTAAATTATAGAGAAAGTTTCGGGATATTTGCTTGTTCCGGGATTCTTTTTAATCATGAGTCGCCAAGAAGGGGGCTTGAATTTGTAACACGAAAGATAAGCCATGCAGTGGCAAGAATTAGTTTGGGCCGGCAGAAAAAACTGGAACTTGGTGACCTTACGCCCAAAAGAGACTGGGGATTTGCGGGAGATTATGTTGAGGCTATGTGGTTAATGCTTCAACAAAAAAAAGCGCAGGATTTTGTAGTTGCAACAGGAGAAAATCACAGCGTATTGGATTTTGTTAAACTTGCTTTTAATGCAGTTGGCATAAAAGATTACAGTAATTATCTTGTTTCAAGTGATCCAAAACACATGCGCCCGGCGGAGGTTGATGATTTGATCGGGGATGCAAGCAAAGCTAAAAAAATATTAGGATGGAGACCAAAAACTGATTTTAAGCAACTGGTTGAAATGATGGTTAAGGCGGATCTTGAAATGGAAAAAAAGAATAATAGGTAAGATATGCAATTAGTGTTGGTGGCTGGGGGTGCTGGATTTATTGGGTCGCATTTATGCAGATCACTTCTTAAAGATGGATACAAGGTAGTTTGTGTTGATAATTTGATAACCGGAGATAAGAAGAACATCGAAGATTTGCTTGTAAATCCTGAGTTTAAGTTTGTAGAACAGGATATCACAAAGTCAGTTCAAAGTTCAAAGTTCATCCCGATTAAATCGGGACAAAGTTTAGATTACATATTTCATTTAGCATCTCCTGCGTCTCCCAATAAAAAAAGTAAACGAAGTTATATTAACCACCCCGTAGAGACTTTGCTTGTTAATTCAGTTGGCACTTTTAATCTCTTAGAGCTTGCCAAGAAAGAAAACGCGAAATTTCTTTACGCGTCTTCGTCGGAAATTTACGGCGACCCAAAAGTTTTTCCTCAAAACGAAGAGTACTTTGGCAATGTTAACCCGAATGGCATTCGTTCTTGTTACGATGAAGGGAAACGTTTTGGAGAGGCATTGACCTTCGCATTTATAAGGAAATATAAGGTTAACGCTCGTGTTATTCGTATCTTTAACACGTATGGCCAGAATATGCATATAGATGATGGTAGGGTAGTTTCTAACTTTATCTCGCAGGCAGTTATTAATAAACCAATTACGGTTTATGGCGATGGATCCCAAACGCGGAGCTTTTGTTATATAGATGATATGATTGACGGTTTAAAGCGAAGTTTATTTATAGATAAAACAGATAAGGAAGTAATTAATTTGGGCAATCCGATTGAGTTAACAATTATAGAATTAGCCGGGTTAATTAAAAAAATGACCGCATCATCCTCGGAAATTGTATTCGAAAAACTGCCGGAGGATGATCCAAAACGCAGACGTCCTGATATAGCAAAAGCAAAAAGGCTTTTGAGCTGGGAACCCAAAGTGCCCATTGCGCAAGGACTTGAAAAAACAATAAAATATTTTAAGAGAGTTATCGAACTATGAAGGTTGTTGTTATTCTTCCTACATATAACGAAAAAGGCAACATAGATCGCTTGATTCCTATTTTGGAAAAAGATATCTTTCCCCAGATAAAAAAACACGATATGAATATTTTGGTGGTTGATGATAATTCTCCTGATGGAACAGCTAATGAAGTAAAAAAGTTAATGGTTAAATGGGGAAATATTAAGCTTAATACTGGAGAAAAGCAAGGATTAGGTGCTGCTTATATTCGGGGGATGACGTTTGCGATTGAAAAGATGGGCGCTGATATTTTATTCGAGGTAGATGCTGATGGACAACACGATCACAAGAAAATTCCTGAATTTCTAAAAAGGATTGATGATGGATATGATATGGTAGTTGGCACGAGGTACAGCGAAGGCGGGTCAATTCCCCAGAATTGGCCGATACATAGAAAAGCTTTTTCTATCATTGCAAATATTCTCATCCGAACAATATTTGGACGTTTTACAATTCATGATTGGACAGGCGGATTTAGAGCGCTTAAAAAAGAGGTATTTTTAAAAGAAAAAAATAAATTAACTGAGTTTCGCGGGTACACATTTCAAGTTTCTTTTTTACATAAAGCTTTACAGGATGGATTCAAAATCGCTGAAGTCCCTTTCCATTTTACCGACCGGACACTTGGAGATTCCAAAATAGCACCTACGGAATATATTATAAATGTTTTAAGATATGTCTTTGTCGCACGAGCTATCGAACTTGCCTATTCACCGTTTCTAAAGTACGCAATTACCGGGTTTGTCGGTTATATTATTAATGCTGTGACTCTTGAGGTGCTTTTCAGAAGGGGATTGCACCCCGCCATTGCGGGGGCAATAGGAGCAGAGCTTTCAATTATATGGAATTTTGCCATGAATAATTTTTGGTCATTTTCGCAATATAAAATTACAAAACCAATAAAAGTTTTGTTTAAATTTCCGCAGTTTAACCTTGTGGCTTTAGGATCGCTTGTTATTATTTCAGCGGTTTTGGCAATAGGAACCCATTTTTTTGGACCATCATCAAGACAAATTTTTTTAGTTATCGCGATAGCCTTGTTTGTAATACCATACAGTTATACAATGTATAATATCTTTATATGGAAAAGGTGGCACATTTCATTTCTCTCAAAACTTCAAAAAACAGTTGGATAATCGGGATTTTGCTTCTTGCCGCATTTTTAAGGCTCTATAAAATCCAGGATTACATGACTTTTTTGGGAGATGAAGGAAGAGATGTCTTGGTCGTTTATAACATTCTTCATGGAAATTTAACTTTACTTGGTCCAACAGCATCTGTTGGAGGGTTTTTCCTGGGGCCCATTTATTATTACTTCATGACACCCTTTCTCTGGCTTTTCAATTATAGCCCTGTTGGTCCGGCAGTAATGGTTGCTCTTTTTGGTATTGCGACAGTTTGGTTTATCTATAAGGTTGGAAGTGATTTTTTTGGAAAAAAGGCGGGACTTATTGCGGCATTTTTATACGGCATTTCTCCTTTGGTGATTGCGTATTCCCGATCTTCATGGAATCCAAACCTTATGCCTTTTTTCTCACTCTTAACAATATATATACTTTACAAAGCAGTATTAGGAGGCAAAGTTAGATTATTTGTTTTATGCGGATTTTTGCTTGGCATAGCGATGCAGCTTCATTATTTAACGACTTTTTTGGGAGTAATAATTGCTATATATGTTTTGTTAATAAGACAAAAAGAAATTCTACGTATATTGAAAGATTATTTTTATATTTTTTTAGGATTCATAGTTGGTTGGTCGCCTTTTTTGGCGTTTGAGATCCGCCATAACTTTCCCAATATAAATAGCATAATATCATTCGTTTTTAATTCGGCAGATACAGGGGGTACCAGTAATTTTTTTGCAACTATATATAATGTTTTTTTCAGGCTGTTTGGGCGGCTTGTTACAAATTTTCCTCCTCCGGAGCAGGTAGCTCTTGGGGCCCATCCAAATATAGCGTTGTGGTACTTTGCTACATTAGTTTTAGCTATTGCAAGCGTTATTTTGCTTGTTTATAAATTAATAAAAAATTTTAAAGACAAAGATCAATTTCAAAAAATAAGTCTGTTACTGACATGGTTATTATTTGGAATAGGGCTTTTTGGATTCTACAAAAAACCTATTTATGATTATTACTTTGGGTTTATGTTTCCCATACCTTTTTTGCTCGTTAGTGTAACAATTGTAAGTCTTTACACGAATTTACCCCACTTCGTCCCGCTGAGCGGGACTTCGAGGGGCAAGCACGAATTGAGATTAAAAAAAATTGGCCAGGTGCTGGCTTTGGTTATTTTTGCTCTTCTTACTTTGATTAATCTTCAGGGGATTCCGTTTAGATTTTCCGCCAATAGGCAACTTGCTCAAGTTGAAGAGATTTCAAAATTTGTGGTTGATAAAACAGATAATAAACCATTTAACTTTGCCTTGATTACAGGAGGCAATTCCGATCATGGATACCGCTATTTTTTTACTCTTTGGGATAAGTCTCCAATAGTTATTGAAAATCCCAAACAAGATCCACAAAGAAAATCAGTTACAGATCAATTATTGATTGTATGCGAAGATATAGCATGCAAGCCATTAGGCAATTCGCTATGGGAAGTTGCTGGTTTTGGAAGAGCAGAAATTATTGATGAATGGGACGTGTCGGTTATAAAAGTTTATAAACTTATTCACTATAAAGGAAAGGACTAAGAATTTTTGACAACTAATTTATGCGATCGCCTAAAAAAATTGTCAATCGGTTAAAGCCTATTCCATCGGATAGCCGACCAGTGTCTCGTAGTCGTATTCAGATTTTGTAGTTAACGGCCAATTGGTATAGATATCGAAAGAATATCCTTTGAGAAATCCTTTCTTTTTTGCAATCGAGTACATCTTTTGATGCACGAAAGTCAAATATTCATATGGCCCTTTATAAAAGTATGTCAAAACTTTTACTTTAGGAATTTTTTTAGCAAAATATCCGTTGGGAACTGTTTTAGGAAGTTTTGAAAGAATCAAAGAGATTTCAAGACGGGTACGGTGAGGGCCATATTCATGCGGGTTAAGGTAAAGAACGTGCTCCTGTGTTTTTGTTGATAATCCAAGCTCTTTTGCCTTTTTATATAAATCGGTAATGTCAGCATTTATTCTATCATACCGCGCATCTAAAAACTCTTTTCCAAAAACGAAAAATGGCCCAACATTTTTCACTTTTATATTTTGTTTCATTTTTCCATCAACCAAATCATTTTTTATGATTTGTAAGGCACGATACTCTCTTTGTTTTTCTTCAATAACTTTTTTTAACTGCACAAGTTTTTTATCCAAAAATGAACCTTCGGAATACGTTTTTGCTACTTTGGCGATTTCTTTAAGAGGTACATCAAATCTTTGAATAAGTTTTATTTTGAAAAATTCCCGTGTCTGGTGAGGATGATAATATCTGTATCCGGTGTATGAATCTACAGATGCGGGCTTTAGAATGCCTTTTTTGTCATAAAAACGAATAGTACGAACTGTTGTACGGCACAGTGTGGCAAACTCATGGATACTCAGAAAACCCTTCACAACAGCCTTAACCGGCGTGCTTTGTTGTTTGTAAACTATTACTTGACTCTCTCCTTGCGTCATAGTTTATAATATACCAACTATAAGTCTAAAAGTCAAGCCTTATGGGTTTATTATGACAGAAAGATATCGTAGAACGCCAGATAGAATAGAGGCTGCTATAGAGTTTGGTTTACAGATGCGAAATATTCGCATTTCTCAAGGTAAATCAGGCAGGGGAGTGGCGAAGTTAGCGGGTATAAGTCCTGCGTATTTATTCGTACTTGAGCAGGGAAAAAATCCTAATACTAATGAGCCTAGTATTCCATCTCCTGATATAAGAAATAGAATTTCTGCTGTTTTAGGGATTACTGCTGATATAGAAAATGACGATAGCGCTGATACGCCAAGTGGGACCAGTAAAGCTTTAAATTATTCAACCCTGAATATAAGAAAACTGGACATTATGTCTGTTAATGAAAGGGAAAAGGCAGCTAATATTGTCCGCGATGGACGTTTTGATTTAGATGGCTCAAACAACCAGTTCAACTATTATCTTGAGCTTGCTAATTTGTATGGCTCTACTGTTGTTGTTATGCAGGCTGTTATAGGCCAACTAGATAAAGATATTCAAGAACTTAAAGCAAAATATCATATTGAAGAAGATCAGGTAATGAATAAGCCTGAAGGCGAAAGAGTTCTTAACAATAACACGCAGGTGGAATCGCAAGACATCTCATTCGAGTCTGAGCTGATCCGATCTGACCTCACGGTCAAAAGACCTGAGGATTCACCCGTCAGAATCGAAGACCCGAGGGTGTAAACGGAGGAACACAGTTTTATTATGAATAAAGAAATATTTGATGGCGATCGAGAAAAATTGCAAAATGTAGGTTCGGAACGTTCTCTTGTTCCATCGGAATCAGGCATAGAAAGCGTTTTCGATCCTGAAATAGAAAACTTAATAGGTTTATTAAGTCGGCCTACACATGCCTTAACTCAAGGAGAATATGATGATAATATGGCAAAAAGGCAAGAGTCGGTCAATAAATTCCTCGTGAGGGGAAGCGCTGAAACGGTGAGGAAATTGTTTGAAAGGATAAGGCAGTTGGATGAAAAGCAGCCAATAAAAATAGATTTGTCAATGTTGGAAATTAGCGGAAAAATATTGGGAGGACTGTATCTTCCTGGTGCAAACTTGAGTAGATTAGTCATTGCGAGATCAGATATTTCAGGGGGAAATTTGGCAGGTTCTGATTTAACTGAAGCGGTGGCAACTATGACAATAATGCGTGGAATCGTAGCTACAGGGTCAAACTGGGACAATGCAGTAATGATTAGAGCTGATTTATCAGGAGGAAGATTTGTTGGCTGTACTTTTATTAATACTAATATGATGAACGTAATCGTAGACAGAGAGACTAATTTTACCGGAGCCGTTTTTCTCGGTACTAATTTAGGGCGTACAGATCTATCAATAGCAAATACAACCGGTGCAGTATTTCAGGGTATCAGACGATAATTTACCAAAGGTGGCGAATCT
>MFNZ01000046.1:213-6153 GCA_001782195.1 Candidatus Levybacteria bacterium RIFCSPHIGHO2_02_FULL_37_13 | reverse complement strand
CCTTGATGAAATTGAAAATCATTAAATCCATTGGCCGTCCCTCTATTGGCACAAATGCCAAGGCAGGGCCAATCCCTCCTAAGAGAATAGAAATAGGAAGCTTGATAATTGAGATGATAGGCAATTGGTAAAAAACCCATGCCAAAACAGCAGAGCCTGCCATGTACGCAAACTGCTTTACTGTCATGTCTCCAATAATTTTGAACTGGAAACCTGTTACGTCCTGAGGTATTGGATGATTTTGGGCATCTTCCATATAAAACAGTGTATAACGTGAAAAATGCCATTTCAAGATCATCAAAGTATGTCAAAAGGGATTAAAAACGCGGGTTTTTGTGAAAACACAGCAGGATGATTTGACAATGCTTAAAATCTGTTATAATGGCTTTACATAAGAAAAGATGTTATGTTGAAGAAAAGAGGACTTAGTCCGGAGTTTTTAAAATGGCTCAAAAAATTCAATGCAAAATATAAAGATGCATTAGCTAAGCTTGCAAAATCTTAATTTTCCTCTTCGGGTTGAAAATAAGCATTTAAGCCTTGAAGAAATTGCGGAATGGCTTAAGGCGCACACGAGAATAGTCAAGCGGCATTGACAAAAATGCTAAGGCAATGGGATAATAAGTTATGGAGCAGGCAGCAAGTCCAGAGACAAGGATACCGGAAGTACAAGCAAAGAATCGGTTACGATCTCTTCAAAGACGTGAAATTTTAGATGATTATTTCAAAAATCCCTCAAAAAGAGAATTAATTCAAGGGCTTATCCCAAGCGATAGGCCAAGACCTGATACAGCGGTTGATGCAGCGGCTTTAAGGCACCTTGCGGAAGCTCTAGGTAAAGATACGCATACTGCGCTTTTTGAATTAGCTGCTACGTCAAATGATCCTATGGAGCTTTATAATATTATTTTAAATATTGCCCAATTAAAGAAAGTTGAATCTTCGACTTGGAAATTTAAAGATTCAGAAGATCGCTTTCTGAGTAGAAAATTACCTGAATTTATAGATGTAAGCGAAGAATCAGAGAATCAGATAGAGGATAACGATTCCAATCCCCAGCATCTTTTGGAAAGTTTTTTTTACACACTTTCTATAGAAAATGTACCTCTTGAGGATAAAAGACAAATATTGAAAGAATTCTACAGCGCAAAAACATTAATGCCTCCTATTTTCGGGAATGAAGCAAGTCTGAAAATTTATGGCCCGGAAAGCAGTTTTTGGGATCATGTTGACGGATCATGGATCGACCCTAAGCTTGTCTCTAAAGACCATACAACGCAACCCAAAACACCCAGTGTTGTTAGTAGTGTTGTAAGTGGAGTTGCAAGTGGCATGAAGGATAGACTAGATCGCCTTAAAGAAGAAATTACCCAAGCTCCCCAAATAACAGCCTTAGAGGGATTACTTAAGGAGTCAAAAGCGAAAGGTACGCAATTAGAAGAGGATGCTCAAGGTTTGCAAAAACAATTAGCTAATAAGAATGCGCAACATCAAAACTTGCAAAGCTTAATTGAGGAAACACTCGGGCATAATGAGAGATTAAATACGAGATTAGCGTTTGCGAATGATGACATCGAAAAGCTAAAAAGTCAATTAAGAGAAGCGCAGCGCCAACAAGCACAAGCAATGAGGGATTTACAAATGCAGTTAGACGGTAAAGATAGGGAAATAGAACAGCTAGGAAGGCGTCTGCGCGATGCGGAACGGCGGCAGACAGAAGGAGGAAGATCTGCCCAAGGACAACCCAAAAAAACTCCTTTTGAAATACTCAAAATACCTCCTACGTCAACGTCTAGTGAAATAACAACTGCGTATAGGCGTCTAGTCCGTGGTCTCCATCCAGATGTTGTTATGGGCAAATTAAAAAACTCTGGAGTGGATGCTGAGGCAACTGAGGGAATTGGGCAGCTAGCAGAAGAGCGTCTAAAAGATATAAATTTGGCTTATGAAGATTTAAGAAGGATAGGGAGAGTAAGGCAATAATAATTTTCTTGACTTTTATTTATTTCTCGTATACTCTGATAGTATACGATGAATCCCAACGACGCTTACAAAAACAAAATAGGGGAGCGGTTAACAAGAATTCTTTTAGACGCCCTTGAAAAACAAGAGATAACTGAAGATGAGGCCTCAGAAATTTCCACTTACATTTTGGATAATATCAATAAAGCAAAAGACAATACTGCGCTTTTTGATTTTTTAACTAATATTTCAACTATGTGGCCAATTTTTTCAAAGGTTTTAGCAGCAGAGCAAGAGGAGAAATTGAATGTTAAAAAAGAAGAAGCAATAGGGCAAGCCTCAAATCTTATAAAAGAAAACAAAATAGATGAGGCGATTAAAGTTGTAGGGAACGCAACAGATCAAAGCAAAGGAGGAATTTAAGCAAATGGAGCCAAAAGCAGCAGAAGTAGTACCCAAAGCTATAATTAAGGAGGCTCCTGTGGCGGTTGTGGCACCTGGCGCATCAAAGGCAACCTCGGAAATGATAGCAAAAGGAAGGCAAAAGTTAGAGGAAGGCAAATTTCAAGAGGCTCTAAAAATTGTACAATCACCCCCGATTGAACAGAGGAAAATTTCTGAGAAATTAGAACAGTTTGGTACTGCGCGCAATGCAACTACCGGAGCAAAAGAACTAACGCCCGCAGAGTTAGCGAGGCGCACTAAGGCAGAAGATGGAGCTAAATTAGTTAAAAAATTTATTGAAGGTGGATATGACAATATGGATACATCTTCTGGCGGTGAACAAGAAATGCTCAGGGATGTATTTTTGGACGCAGCAAAACTAAGACCAATGCTTGAACAGGAAATGCAAGGAATGAACGATGTTCAGAAGCAAGCATTCGCGGAAAGATACTTAAAAGATCCAAGATTTTCCAAGGAAGTAAGGGGCGTATTCCAAGATTTGCTTAATCCGGAGAAAAAACTTGTTGACATCTCTAAGTTTCAAGACGATAAAGAAACAGCAGATTTAGATCTTGAAGATGCCAAAGCCGAAAAGGCAGACCACCAGCGCGGATGGGACCAAAACGATCTGCAGCTTGCAGAGCATGAAGCGCGTTCGGCAAAAAGAGGTAAGCCTCCAGTAGAAGGAGCAAAATACCTGCGATTACAAGGATTAACAAATGAGATTCAAGTTTTAAGAAACGATCTTAATGCCAATAGGACAGATCTTGCAACTGCACAAGGGGATGTAAAAAGGTTTAGGGATGAACTTGTCAACGCACAGAGATTCGCGAGCATACGAGCAGGAACAGGTACGGCAAGATCAGAGGCGGAAATAAAACGGGATTTTGATACAGCTACTCTAAGAGAAACCTCAGCTAGAGAGAGAGTTTCTCAATTGGATGGGGAGCTAAAAACTAAGGAAGGAGAGGCAAAGATTATCGACGAAGAACATCAAACATTAATTGAAAGACGGAAGGAATTAGATGCAAAAAAGCGTACTTTGGAAAGGGCTGTTAAAGACAAAGAGAGAGAAGCAGCTAAGAAACAATGGGCATTACAGGATGCAAAGACAGTAAGAGAGGGCGAAGAACAGGATCTTTCAGATAAATTTAACAGTGTCTTTTCTGAAGCATCAGATAAGGTTTTAAATAACGATCTTGAAAAAGCAAACGAGGCATTTAATGCTGAGCTTGAGGTACGTAAGAACCAAGCAACAGACAACAACGAAAAAGCTTTACTAGATGGTATAGAACGAGGCATGCTAGTAGATGCACCAATAATAAGAAAGAAGGGATTATTAGGATTTAGAACAAAAGAAGAAACTAGGCCAATGAGCAAGGAGAAGGTTATTAGTTACCATGGTACACTTATGAAGAATGGACCATTGGAGCCTGCGGTACGTCTGTTAATAACACAAGACAATCCGGCAGCAGGAGTTAAAGGAGTTAAATACTCAGAGCCTGAGGCAAGAGCCATTCTTGCTAATAAAGCTTTTGCTGATAAAATGTTGCCTATTGTAACAGAACAAATATTGGCAAGAAAAATGCTTGTAGGTGGAATAACACAGGAGGATATTCATATTGTTGTTAATGCCCAATGGGGGAAAGATATGCTAGATAAGGCAAGAGATAGAAACAAAGCGTATTTCGATGCTGTTGAAAAAGATATGGGACCGGGCGCGTTTGATGCTCCTAATTTCCACGAAAAGCTAGCTGAGAAGATTAAAAAACATCCATGGTGGCTATATCTTATTCTAGGCATTCCATTCTTGGTTGGAGGAGCTGCTGCCAGTAAGTCGCTAGAAAATATCGGCAAGTGAACTAACGCTTTTTAACTTTTCTATTTGCATTCAAATCCAATGGAAATATTAAATTCTTCGAATCTGATACATTCAACTCCTGTAAGGTGACTTACAAGATTCACGATTAAAAAGGCAGCCATAACAATAATAAGCCCCATAACTGCATACACAAGCGTATTTCTTGCCTCCTCAACTCTTTTTGGATCACCAGATGAGAGCACAAATTTAGAACCTGAATGAACTATAAGAAAAACCGCAACAATTCCCGCAAAAAGAAGCAAGGATTGAATAAAAAGCTTAATAACTGCAGGTATACAATTTATAGTTGCAATACCCTCAGGCGTTACGCATCCGGGGACAAGCGTGTTCCAATCAGACATAATTTAAGATTATCAGAGAAAGTTAAGAAAAGCAAACTATAGTGAGGAATTATTGGATCGTAGGGATATTGGTGATATTTTCAAGGCCCAGACCGAAGAATCGCAACAGTATTGTGAAGACCAGGAATACCAAGAATACTATTACCAATCCTACGATGGCTGCCGTGATAGTGCCTCTTGCGCTCTCAACTGCTGCTTTGTCTCCTCCTGAAAATATCCATTTTATCGCGCCAATTAGCAAAAAGAATAGCGAGATAATAACAGAGATAACAAAAATAAATGTAATTGCCGCTCCCAAAATACCCGGAATGCTTGTTTCGTCGAAACAAAGTATATCAAACGGAGGCTGCGGGCATCCTACTAATCCTTGAGCGGAAGCAGTTGTTGCAAGAGAAAGAAATGTTAAAAGAGCGATAGTTGGGGCTAATAATTTCTTCATTAAATTTATGATACACACAATCTTTTTTCTCTGTCAAGAGGGAACTTTACTATAGGCGAGTTTGAGGGCGTAGCGTCTACAAAATTCTGTAATTTAAGAAATTAGTTACTAGAAATTGGAAAATAGTAATGGAAAGTGGAAAATTGATATTAGTATAATCTGTTTTCTAATCTCTATTTTCTATTACCACTTTCTATTTTCCATAAACTATTTTCAATTGTTGGATTTCGTACTTCGGATTTACGTTTATCGTTCAAACCCCGGTATCTTCAGTACATCAACACCAATAATTTCTAAAATTACCAATGCCAAAGCTATAAATATAAGGCCTGCGATTGCGCCAAGTATTCTTTGACGAGCTTCCTGGAGTTTTTCCGGATTATCGCGCGAGGTCATAATAGAGTAGCCGGCTAAAATTATAAGAATAACAGCAATTGCGCCTGAAATGCCCAAAAGCAAAGACATAATTCTTGAGACAAATTTACCAGGGTCAATAGCAATGTCTCCAATTGCGGTTTTTATTCCTATGCATCTGTCTTGTGGACCATAACCCAAACACTGGAGTGTAAGTGGTGGTGTTGGTGTGGGGGTAGGAAGAAGGCTGCATTCCCTTGTGGAAGAAGCGCATCCTGATAAGTCATTGCAGTCAGAACAGTTAGTGTAAAATGATCCGCTGCCTTGAACAGTGCAGCCTTTTTGATCGTTGGTGTCCGAGCAATAGCGTATGCTGCTAGCAGAGCCCTGGCAATTGGTTGAGTTTGCCAGGGATACGGTCTGGCAAGCGTAGCGTTTAAGGACATTTACAGTTTTATTTGTCGTAGCAATTTTGTTAGTAGGAGTAGATGAATCAACTGCATTAACTGTAATTTTCC
>MFNZ01000046.1:0-185 GCA_001782195.1 Candidatus Levybacteria bacterium RIFCSPHIGHO2_02_FULL_37_13 | reverse complement strand
TATAGGAAAAAGAAAGGGATTGTCATTTGTATAAGGAAAGACTTCTGTAGATGCATTGCTATCGCAGTTTAAATCAAATTCAACGGGAGGGTTGAATATCCCGCTTACACCAGCAGTTACTGTAACTTGTTCGTTAATAGCTGGAGCGAAGTTGCTTACAGTAATAGTTACAGTGAACGCACTGG
>MFNZ01000045.1:4149-5319 GCA_001782195.1 Candidatus Levybacteria bacterium RIFCSPHIGHO2_02_FULL_37_13 | reverse complement strand
CGGAGAAAAAAGTAAAAGAAGAACTGGAGCTTAAGTTTAAAAATTCGGAAAGCGAGCTTGAGGAAGCGAAAGAACAAAGCAGAGAACTTCGCGAACAGCTTTTGGAAATAACCAAACAACTTCGTTTGCTAAAACAAAAAGACGACGAAAGAGAACTTGAAATGCAAAAAAAATTATCACTCGAGCGCGAAAAAATTCAGGAAGATGTAATAAAGATTGAAAAAGAAAAATCAAATTTAGAAATAGCGGAAATTAAAAAACAGCTTGACGATACAAAAAAAGCATTGGAAGATGCCCAAAGAAAATCTTCACAAAAGTCACAACAGTTACAAGGGGAAGTCTTGGAGCTTGAATTGGAAAAGTTACTCAACGACGCGTTTCCGCATGATGAATTTATAGCTGTTGCCAAAGGAATTTCCGGAGCAGATATTTGTCAAATCGTCAAAAGTCCGAAAGGTATTATCTGCGGAACTATCCTTTGGGAATCTAAAAGAACAAAAGAATGGTCGGATAAATGGTTGACCAAACTAAAAGAAGATTTAAGAGCGCAAAAAGCAAATATACCGATAATTGTGAGTATCGTATTACCAAAAGAGGCAAGTGATGGATTTGGTATCAAAGACGGTGTTTGGATATGTTCTCATCAATTAGTTTTGCCAATCGCGACAATTCTAAGAAAAAACTTACTCGATGTCGGGTACCAGAAAGCAGTCTTGGCAAATAGAGGCGAGAAAGCGGATATGCTATATAGCTATGTCACAGGCCATGAATTTCAGCAGCAGGTAGAGCGAATTGTCGAGGTTTACAAAGAAATGAAAGATCAAATAACAAGAGAAAGAGCTGCGTTTGAAAGGTCGTGGAAGCAAAGAGAAGGCCAGGCAGAGCGCATTATAATAAGCGCTGCAAATATTGTTGGAAACATGCAAGGAAAAGTTGGCGCATCAATGCCGCAAATAAAAGGCTTAGATTTATTGCCGGAAAATCAATTAAGTATTGAGGATTAAAAAGTAGATTTTATAAACCTAGCGCTATCGCATAAATCTTGGAGGTTTCCGCTGATTTCCATTGTTATTACACCACTGTAATTACTCTGTTTTAAGACATTAAGGAATTGTTTTATTGGCGATGACCCTTTTCCTAATGGAAGATGAGTGCCATTTGCTAAAAGTA
>MFNZ01000045.1:0-4110 GCA_001782195.1 Candidatus Levybacteria bacterium RIFCSPHIGHO2_02_FULL_37_13 | reverse complement strand
GGATATTAACTATTCGGTCTTTGTTTTTTTTATAAAAATCTACAATATCTTTGCCTGTTTGCGATAAATGCGTTGTGTCAAATGTGATATTAAACCCTTTTTCTTTTACTAAAGTAGAAAATTTATTTCCATTCCAAGTATTTTTATTAAAAAGTGTCAGAGGACTAATGGGACTATTTTCAATGGCAATTTTTATCTTGTATTTACGTTCTAAATCCTTCAGAGATTGAACGTAATGTTCTTCGTAAATGTGATTTCCTATGACGTTTATATGAAGCACTATCACGCCAGCTTTTAATTTATTTGCAATTTGAAATAACCCTTCTATTTCCTGAATGCCAATATTAAAAAGCGTTGAGATAGATTGATGAATGCTAAATATCGCCAAACCAAGCTCTTTTAACATTTCCTGAACTTTCTGAATGTCTTCATCCGTGACATTTGAAGTAGAAAGCAACTCAATACCGTTTACCCCGGATTTTTTAAGCGCGAGCAAAACTTCCTTTTGATTGATTTTTGTAAATAATTTTTGCTTTATAAATTTGTCAAAAATAAATTCTCCAAATCCGTTTTTTTTCTCCGGAAGTAAGTCAGAAATAGATACCCAAGCGGAAAGTTTCATCATATTCATTATACTACAACGCATTGTCATTCCGAACTTTCTTTTGTCATCCTGATCTTGCTTCAGGATCTCGGTTCAATCGGGATGCTGAAATGAATTCAGCATGACACGTGATGGTATAATATTAATATGGTTTTATTATTTCTTATCATCGGCTACTTAATGGGGTCTTTTCCTACCGCCTATCTTGTGGTTAAAAAATTTACAGGGCGGGATATCAGAAAAGTTGAAACAGGAAATGTTGGAGCAATGAATACTGCCCGGACAACGGGAAAATTCTATCTTTTCTTCTTAGTTTTTATTATAGACGCGTTTAAAGGATATTTGGGAGTGTTGCTTCCTCAATTATTTGCATATTTTAATTACGATCTTAAGCTCGCAGTAACATTTGGAGCATTTGGTGTAGTTTTGGGACATTGTTATTCTTTATATTTTTATATTAAAGACAGAAAATTTGCAGGAGGAAAAGCAATAGCATCTCTTTTTGGAATTTTGATTGGAGTTGATTTCTACAACCTGTTTTTACCATGGGGATTGGCTATGCTTATCCCAGTAATATTGACAGGAAACTTTTTTTTAGGGCAGTTTGTGGGTACGCTTGCCTTGCCGCTTATTGGATTATTTTTGCTGCCGGATTATTTTTTGCTCACATTCCTTTCTTCAATTCCGGTATTTATAAAACAACGGCCTCGCGTAATACCTATGTTAAAAGGCAAAGAGCCAAAATGGTACTTCAGCAAGAAGAAATAAATACTATTGACAAATAACATACCTGTGCATAGAATACAAGCATGGCAAAAGAGATTTCTACTTCAGCTTTAGAATTTTATAGAAAGTTTGATACGCAACAGGAAGCGCATAGGGTATATGTGGAAGAATCAAAACGGAAAGTAAAACTTGTAGATGGACTTTTCGGACAGGGAGTAAATATTTTAGAAGAATTTGGAACACAAAACAAAGGATATAGGGGCATAGGAACACAACAAGGAGTTAGCGGTATAAAGGTTAATACACCATTAGTACCGTTAGAAATCGAAGGTAAAGAAGTAAATTTGATAATGATAGGGTTTAAACCGAATTATTTTTTACCTGAACCTCCGCGTCCAGACCGTTATGAATACATTTCTGTAAATAGAGTGGGAGAAGATGACCGCAGCTTCATGATTGATGCAGCTTACTTATTCCGTATCCATGCAGGAGGAGAAATATCAACTCCATTAAGTAAAGTAACTAATGAACCTGAAGTAATAGAAGCGGCATCAAGTCTGCTTGATGTTATTCAGCAATCATTATCAGAAACATATCCATCACGGTCTCTACATGCTAAACCAAAAACAGAAAAAAGAGGTTTATCTAATGCTCTTAGTCGCCTTAATCCACTGGCAGCCAAAAGATCATCTTAAGTATCTATAAAAGGAGCTACATCTTATTAATATGTCATTGCCTCAAAACATTTTAGCTTCTTTCTATTATTCCAACATATTTTTTTTGAATTTGTATTGAGATAGATTTTCTTCAAGAAATGAGAATGGACTAAAATTGTTTTTTTGGATTCTTGTTGGATTAATTTTAGATAGAACTATAGAGCTAATCTTAATACCATCAACTTCAACTTGAATTACGCTCATTTCTCCTTGATTACTATATACTCTATTAACATTCCTATATAATTTTTCTAAAGTTGTGCTATCGGAGGTTATAACAATTATACTACTATCATCTCTCATAGCATTATTTGCAGCCAGTAGTGTTCGCTTTACTTTTTTTGAATCTAGATTAAAAGGAGGTCCAAAACCTAATAGTGTCACAACATCATAAGAATGACCTAGCTGAGATTCTTGCTCTAAGTCATGAATAGCGTCGTCTCTTAATAAAGCGACATTATTAAGATTATTGTTATTAACAATGTCCAGGGATTTTTCCCAAAAACGTTGGCTAGACTCACAAGCTCTAACTCTCTCAAATCGACGCGCTAAAGCTCTTAATTCTGTTCCGTTACCTGGTCCGAAACAATAAGCAGTTTTTTTCTTTGTGTCCCTTATTCCAGTTTTTTGAAAAACTGAATCTATAAAATGTTCCGCTAGCTCGCCCTCAAAACCACCACCCTTGAGTTCTAAATCACCTGTTTCCAAAACTATTTTTTCAGGTGAACGTTTACGAAAAAATCCGAACCTCTTTAATTCTTAAAAGGTAGTCGCTCACTTCGTTCGCTCCTACTATTTTATATTGCTCGGCCTTCGGCCTCGCTCTTTTGTATTTTTTGCCTGGAACGTTTGACGTTCCGATTGGACGACGACGTTGCGCGCGATTTTTAAAGATCCGAATTTCGTAAAATAAACTCTTGATGTATTATAGAGTTTTTTTAATTCCGTATCAACCCACCCACCCGATTATTGTGGCGGCGACCCCGCCTTTGGGCGCTAGGTCCCGCTTGGGCGGGACTTGCCAATGTTTTTATTTTTTTAAAATCACTATGCAGTCTCTTCCCAACTCCAAACTAATTTAGTATCGTTGCGCCGTCGGCGGGGTGGATCCGCTGTTCGCCCCCGCCTTCTTTATTTTACCCCTTCCCGTTCATGAATCTTCGTCCCGATTCGATCGGGACTTTTAGTAGCTCGGTTGGCTCAGGCCGAGTTTTTTTTAAAGTTAAAGATTATCAATCGGCCTTCGCGTTGTCGGGCTGTCTATCCAAAGTTTTTCTAAGTTAAAGTTTCTCTGACGTCAGCCCTCCTTTTAGCAAAGACTCCATGCTGGAGCGGGGGCGGCGGAAGCCGCTTCCTTCCGAAGTTTTAGAGAGCCAATTGGCCAATTTCCACCATTCTGGCCAAACCCCTCAGATCTTAAGTGCTTTCTTTAGGAAGAAGATTTTCTGTAACTTTCTTACCAAGAAAGGACATTAGTTTTCCATCCTCATCGAAATTAGTGCTGTCATTCCAGGTGACATTTGCGATTGTTTGTCCTACTACAACTTCCCATGGCTTAGAACTTCCGATAATTCCCATTAAATCATTACGTATTTCTTTGGTATCGTAATTTTTACGGTCAAAGTCAGCACCTTTAAATCCATTCATAACTGAAAAATGAGGATGTTGCGGGTTTGTAGTCAACCAAGTCTCAATGCGTTCTTTAACTTGATCCCAAGTTATACTTAATGCTTCCAGCACGTCATCTGTTAGTAAAAGATTTTCTGCATTTCTGCAAGATAAGTTCATTCTGACTATCGGCGGTAAATCATTAATCTCTTCAGTGCCATCATCGCTATCTCTTAATGAATATCCTTTTGCATTGTCATAAACCGTTTGAATTATCTTTTGTGCCTCTATCTCAAAATCATTCATATTGCTGACGCTATCAACAGCGCAAGGATATACTTTTATTTTTCCGTTGGCTGACCTTACTGCTTGTTGCCAAATTCTTTCATCATCTTCACCTTCTACCATTAGAATTGGTGCTTCATTAAAAATATTAGAGAGTGGATGCGCTCCAAA